>CAYPXU010000001.1:0-34965 GCA_964414875.1 uncultured Zetaproteobacteria bacterium
TTGCAAATAACCCTGTTAATTTACTATGTGCCGCATAAATTTTCATCGTTGCCAATGCGGTATCTTCTTCGGGCGCATTGATATATGCCTCGGATTGATTGCTTAGATATTCAATCTTCTGCAATGCTGAAATCATGGCATCTGCACCAACAGCATCAGCGGCATAAGCATCGGCACCAAATTCACGGCGACGTGAGAACCAAGAAATTGGAATCATCGCTAATACAGACAGAATCATTTGCAAAGCAATATTCAAGGCAAACCCAGCCCAGAAATTACGCTGGCGAACAGGCTCAGAAATCATGCGTGCAATGAAATATACAAAGGTATTCATTAACCCTTGTAGCAGGGTTGTAGCAAGCATATCACCATTGGCAACATGACCCATTTCATGAGCAAGCACAGCTTTCAATTCTTTATCATTGAGATTCATCGCCAAACCTGATGATACGGCAATCATAGCATTGTTACGGGTTGGGCCTGTGGCAAAAGCATTGGGAACATCATCCCAATACACCCAAACTTCTGGCATTTTAATGCCTTCACGTTGTGCCAATGCTTCCACAGTTTCAAATACCAGTTTTTCTTTGGCTGTGCTTGGATTGGTCACTTGCTGCATTTTCATGCCACGTTTAGCGAGCCATTTGGACATAAACAATGAAATAAATGCACCACCAAAACCAAATACCAATGACCATGTCATATTCATGGATGCAAAGGAGTCGCGGACATCAATGCCAAACATGGGTAGTACAAAGTTAATAATCAATGTGCCACTGATCATCAGTGTTACCATGATTAAAATATTGGTCAAAATAAGTAGGCCAATGCCTTTGAGTGATTTCATTGTGTTTGTTCCTCCAAAATAGTTGTGTAGCTATTGTATGCTTCTTTCACACCTCATTTTCAAGGGGAGGGGTGAACTTATTGTGTAAACCTATCGTGATAAAGATTAAACCAATGTGAATTCCACACATGCCCAGTCACCCATGGTATGGGTTTGAGCATGGCATAAACCTTCAGCTTCATAGGTGCGAATATTGAGTGCGACTTGTGACTCTAACAGTCCTGATAGAATAAGTCGGTCGCCGACACACTTGCTGAGTGTTTCAGCCATACCAAGTAATGGTCCAGCAAGGATGTTGGCAATAACAAGCTCAAATGTACGTGTGGGTGGTGTGTCGCCCAGTGTAGATGTGAGTTCGATATGATTGATTTTAGCATTTACACTACTGGCTTCCACAGAGATAGGGTCATAATCAATGGCATGAATATCTGCCGCACCAAGCTTGCCTGCGACAATAGCCAATAAACCTGAGCCAGCCCCCATATCAAGCACGCTTTTGGGTTTGTGTTGCAAGCAGTAACGCTCAATCGCTTCCAAACATAAATATGTCGTGGGGTGCGTGCCAGTACCAAATGCCATGCCAGGATCAAGCACAATATCAATACGACTATCGGAGGGTGCATCACAAAATGAGGGACGAACCCATAACGTTTCACCGACAGGCATGGCTTTCCAATATTTCTGCCAAGCTGTCTCCCAATCGTCACCCAATAAGGTGATTTTAACCTGCTCAGGAGTCGCACCAATCAATAATGCGCCTGCAGCAAGGCGAGCACGTTGCTCCTCTAAACTAATCTCATCACTGATAGCGAACCATGCAACATGGCTCTCAAGCTTACTATCATAATCAGTTTCGATAGATGTACCTAAGGTATTTTGTGATTCGGCAAGCTGCGCAAAAGTGGTTTCATCAACCTTATCACCATCAATTCTTAACTCTAAACATGTCGTTGCTTGCATTATGTGTATTCCTTCTTGAAAATAAGCCACTCAAAGGGATGAATGAGAGGTGATTTTTGCAGCAGTCTTCCACGTATCGTATGCAGTTGAAAGAACGCATTTGTTTGACCGATGCCACATGCGATGAACAAATTATCAAAATTACCATCGGGCATGCAGATGCTAGCTCGGTCGGTGCATTTATATCTGGGCAATATGTACGCATGGGTATTCCAGGCTTAAAAGAGCCTGCCCCAGCCTATTTTGCCGTGGCCTCATCGCCGTATGATCAACATTGTTATGAATTTGTGATTAAATGTGCCTCTGGTATGGCAGAAAATCTTTTAAGCCTTGATTTGGGCTCCGAAGTGGAAGTTGAGGGGCCGATGGGCAAAGGTTTTAACTTGCAGGCATTTAAAGGAAAAGATGTGATTCTTATGGGGGTTGGTACAGGTATTGCACCCTTGCGTAGCGTTTGGCGATCACTGATCCATGAACGTGAATTGTATGGTAAAATATCAATTTATGCAGGATTTTTAACCCCATTTCACCGCCTTTTGACGGATGAAATGGATAATTTATCGGATCATGCTATTGATGTCAGCATTTCATTAACAACAGCTCATGAGGATTGGTCTGGCCCTGTTGGTTATGTGCAACATGCCTTAGAAGATGACGCACCAAGTGGTGAAAATACGGTTGTGTGTTTGGCTGGAATGAGCGTGATGGTGGACGCTTGCACACAAACCTTGCACAATCTCGGGTTTAATGACGATCACATCTTACGAAACTTCTGATATTTCCCTGCCTCTTCTCGCCTTAGACATTGGCGGTAAGCGCATCGGTGTTGCAGTTTCGGATCGTTTGGGCATTTCTTGTCGCGGTGTAACATGCTTATTTCGCAATGATCAAGGTTGGCCAAAACAAACACTTAAAATTGTCCGTGAATATGGCAGTAAAGGCATTGTTGTGGGCTTGCCTAAAAACATGGATGGCAGCGAAGGCTCACAGGCAGAGGATTGTCGCAAGGCCGCCAAACAGCTTTCTGAGTTTACCCAATTACCTATTTTCTTTCAAGATGAACGGCTATCAACATGGACAGCCAAAGAGCGTTTATTCGCGCAAGGTTTGAATGAGAAGCGTATGCGTGCCAAGCTGGATCAGACCGCCGCAGCCGTATTTTTAGAAGATTTTATTTCAGCTCATCCAGAGCTGACGGAGAATAAATATGCCTAAACCTTTATTCGGGCTCAAACATATTTTTGGTATTGCTGATTTAAGCCGCGAACAAATCATCTCACTGGTTGATATGGGTGATGATTTTATTGAGATTAACAGCCGAAGTATAAAAAAGGATCCAACCTTGCGTGGTCGGACAATCATTAATCTGTTTTTCGAAAATTCCACCCGCACCCGCACCAGCTTTGAAATTGCAGGCAAACGCCTATCTGCTGATGTCATCAATATTTCAGCATCCACCTCCGCGACAAAAAAAGGCGAGACATTGCTTGATACAGGGCAAACCTTGGCAGCCATGCAACCGCATGTATTGGTCATTCGCCACTCTGTGGCTGGAACATGTGAATTTTTATCAGAATTTTTAAACGATACCGCACTTATCAATGCCGGTGATGGTTCCCATGAGCATCCCACCCAGATTTTAACTGATTTACTCACCTTAAAGCATAATATTGGTGATATTGCAGGTAAAACCATGACTATCGTCGGCGATATTGCCCATTCAAGAGTGGCGCGTTCACATATGTTAGCAGCCAAAACCATGGGCTATCACGTACGCATTGTTGCTCCTAAAACCTTGTTACCTGCCTTTGTCGAAAATTACGGCTGTGAAGTATTCCACGATTTTGATGCGGCTTTGGATGGCACAGATATTCTCTACATGCTACGCGTACAAACAGAACGATTGACGACCAACTGTTGTTTCCCATCCATCCGTGAATACCACGAAACCTACGGCTTAAATATGAAACGCCTCAAAGCCGCTGGTGATCATTGTATGGTGATGCATCCAGGCCCCATGAATCGCGGTGTCGAAATTGCCACCGATGTTGCCGATTCCATGAAAAGCCTTATTTTAGAACAAGTTGAACATGGCGTGGCGATTCGCATGGCTGCTTTAACCGCGCTTTGTGGTGGAGCGACAGAGGCGTAAAAGTAAATATCTAGGAGCCTGACTCCTCGAATATACGTAACTATTCAGCTCATCACTAATTTGTCTGATGATTGACACAAGAAGACAATAAGAAACTATTTTGTACGTCCTGTGCAGTATGGCAATGAAATGAAGGCACATGCCGTTTACCTATCCTATTTGCAGTTACTGCCGTATAAACGTATTGAAGATTATTCCCGCGATCAGTTGCAAATACCGATAAGCAGTGGAACGATTTGCAACTTCAATCAAGATGCAGCCAAACGGCTCGTTCCATTTGAAACATGATTGACTGGAGCCTTGCGTAAGGCAGCTGTCCTGCATGCCGATATAGAAGTTATATCTCTACCTGTCGAAACAGGGACTTACTTCAAGCAAAGCTCTTCAGCTATTGTTTGATGGGAAAATGCCTGAATTTATGATGGCTGCTGCATAGTTACCTATTTTTTTATCCTCTGAATTTCTTGGGGAATTATGCCTATGCAGACTCCAGCATCCTTCGCACATGCATAATAATACTTTCTGGCTCAATAGGCTTGGTTAAAAACATATCCATACCTGCATCAAGGCACTCTTGCTGCATCTCTTCCAAAGCATGCGCACTCAAACCAATAATATATGTGTAATGATTGCTTGTTGCTTCATAGGAACGAATTTTCCGTGTCAACGATAGTCCATCCATACCTGGCATACGTAGATCCATCAAAATAAGATCGTAATCATTATTCAAAAACATCTTCCATGCCTCGATGCCGTCTTTGGCGAGCTCAGCCTGCAAGCCAGAGTTCTTAAGCCGTTTCATAGCAACCCGCTGACTAATAAGATCATCTTCTGCCAATAGAATGTTCCACGACTCTTTATCAGCCTGCATCAAATCTGCATGGGTTGGCTCTTTTACTGCCAGCGGCATATTATTATCCATATCGTATACATTTACACTGCACGAATATACATCTTCATTGACTTCACACGGTATCCAAAAACAAAATTTACTGCCTTCTCCCAACTGACTTTCAACAGTGATTTTACCGCCCATATCTTCAACAAGTCGTTTTGCAATTGTTGTCCCTAGGCCTGTACCACCATGGGCTCGATGCATGAGTGACTCCACTTGCTTAAAAGGCTCAAAAATGCTTCTTAGATCCTTACTGGAAATGCCATAACCCGTATCAGACACAGCGATTTCCAGAGCATGCTTACCTTTATGTCGACCGCAAGATATGCGAATATAAACATGTCCAATATCAGTGAATTTTACAGCATTGCCTACAAGATTAATTAACACCTGCCTAATCCGAACCTCATCACCATGTATAACCTTCGGTATAGCAATAAATTCAGCAGAAAGTTCAAGTTCTTTTCTATTCACCTCTACACTAAATGTTCGCAATACATCGAAAACACAAGCCTTAAAGTCAAAGGGTTTAACATTCAAAACAAGTTTTCCCGCTTCAACCTTTGATAAATCAAGAATATCACTCACCAGCGTTTGCAATGAGCGCGCCGATTGCCGCACCATATAAAAATCTTGCCTTTGTTCAGGATGGAGCCCTCCTTGCATAACATCCAATAGACCAATAATACCATGCAAAGGCGTACGCAGTTCATGACTCATAACAGATAAAAATTCACTCTTTGCTTCCGAAGCCTGCTCTGCATCTTGTTTCGCATGTATCAACTTATCTTCAATACGCTTTCGCTCATCAATTTCATCACTAAGGCGCTTGTTTTTTTTCAGCAACTCTTGCGTTTTTTGTTTAATTGCATGGCGCTGCGATAGCCAGTGTAATAGTAAAAAAGAAAGCAGAACCAATAACATGGCAACAACCACTGGCCATTTATTTGTCTCAAGCATCTCTTCCAAACTAGCTGTAGGTTGATATAAGAACCCCTCTAGAGAAAAGTTTTTCGGCAACAAGCCAAAAGACTCATAAATCTTGGCAATATCCTGCCAACGCTGAGTATTCATATAGCCTATTTGAACGACATCAGAGAGCATCAATTTTGAAATTTCACGCGCTTCGAACGCCAAGTGAGCACGCGTTTTATGCTGTGTATTGTACTTCGCCATAATGAGATCAATCGTTTCATCTGGATGGGCTATGACATACGCCCAGCCTTTTAATGTTGCCCGCAGAACTCTTTCAGTTCGCTCATCATGCAAGCGAACCTCCTGCTCTGTGGTGACCAACATATCACCAAAAAAATCAATACCGTAATCACGCGGTGAAAACATTTTAAATGGAATTCCGCGCTGCTTCAAAAGAAAGGGTTCATTCGCACTGTAGCCAGGCCAGGCATCTGTTCGCCCTTGAATTAAATCATTCAATAAGCCAATCGATTGCCGAATCACATCACCTTTTGAAACATCCACGCCGAACTTTTTCAACACCGCAATCACTTCAATGGTAAGAAAACCATCTTGTAACATAACCCGTTTACCACGCAAATCGGCAGGTGTTTCAATGCTTTCATCTGCTCTACATAGAATAACCTGCGGTGAATGCTGGAAAATATTCGCCAATACCACCACTGCCATGCCTTGCGCCCGATAAAGCAATGCCCCAGCATCCGCTACAGCGTACTGCACAGACCCTTCTTGCAATTCTTTCATTGAGTTATGGCTTGGTCCACCCTCAATCAATTCAACATTTAAACCTTCATCACGATAAAAACCCTTATCTAAGGCAACTAAATAACCCGCAGATTGAAACTGATGCAGCCATTTTAGATGAATCTTAACCGACTCATCCGCCAACGCGCTCGTCGAACACGCCAGCAACAAGGTTAAATATAAAAAAATAGGCAAACGTATAAAAGTCATCTGCCTCTGACTATAGCAAACGAACTTGAATCATGCCACGTACAGGATCAGTTGAATCAAGCACCACATCAAGCTGGTCGCCCAAGCTCAATATCTGCTCTCCATGACGCGCAACCAAACGATGGTGTACTTCATCATGCGTAAACATGCTGCCCAAATCATCCACTGCCATCGAAGCTTCTGCCAATGTATCTTCCAGCTCAAGAAACACTCGACGTTTACTCAAGCCTGAGATTCTAGCTGTCATGGTTTTGCCAATATCTTTGCCATGATACAAAGCTGCCAACATAGCTTGTGTATCCCACTCACCACGTTGTTGTTTGCGCTCTTGAACAGAAACATGTAAACCAATGCTCTCTAAATCCTTGCTAGGCTGAACACTGTCTGGATTCACCCCTTGCAAGAGAGCCTTGAGACGGCGATGCACCGTTAAATCCGCATAACGACGAATTGGGCTGGTAAAATGCCCGTATGATTTATATGCCAAACCAAAATGCCCTTCATTATTGGTGGTATATTTTGCTTGCTGCATGGAGCGCAAAATCAAGCGATGCAAGACATGTGAATATGGTTTTCCTTCCGATTTCTCCAACACACTCTGCACATAACTTGGACGCACATCATATTTTGGATGTTGCTTAATATTCAAGCCCAATGGTGCAAGAAATTCATTAAGTTTATCAATGGCTTCGCGCTCGGGTGCTGGATGTACTCGGTAAAGTAATGCACATTCTTTGCTTTCCAAATATTCCGCTACGGCTGTATTGGCTGCAAGCATCAATTCTTCAATGAGTTTATGTGCGATATTGCGCGGCTGTGATGCCATGCCCAGCACTTCGTTATCTTTCAATACAGGGCGTGTTTCTGGCAAATCCAAATCCAATGCTCCACGAATTTCACGACAACGCTCCAGCACATGAAACAAACGCGCTGCATCTTCCAACATAGGACGAATTTTTACACCCACCACTGCTTTGCGATCACCATCTTCTAACCACTTGGCAACTTGTGTATAGGTCAAGCGTGCATGTGAATAAATCACCGCTTCATACATACGTGATGAACGACGTTTACCGCTGGCATCAAAACGCATGCGTGCCACCATCGCCAAACGTTTCACTTTTGGTTTAAGCGAACAAAGACCATTGGAAAGTTTTTCTGGCAGCATGGGAATAACCCGATCGGGAAAATAGAAAGAGTTTCCACGTTCAAGTGCTTCTTCATCCAACGCAGATTTGGGTTTGACATAATGTGCCACATCGGCAATCGCTACCCATGCTTCAAAACCTTCACCACGCGGAATCACACATATCGCATCATCAAAATCACGTGCGTCTTCACCATCAATGGTCACAAATGGCAAATGCGTTAAATCCACACGATCCTTGTAGTCAGACTCTAAGACTTCATCAGAAAAAGCCGCAGATTCACGCTCCACTGCCGCAGGAAATGATTCAGATAACCCCTGTTCTGCTACCACCAAATCGATCAAACGTTCAGGTGTTAAGTCACTGCCCAGCACTTCTAAAATTTTACCCCTTAATGGGCTTGTTCCACGTTGCACTTCCACACGCACCCAATTACCGCTATGCGCACCGGCTGTATCATCACCTTTAATCAGAATGGCTTGGGGAATCTTACGCGAGCGTGGTTGCACCATGCCAATGCTGCCTTCAATATTGAACTGCCCAACCAATACTGCCGCAGCTTCTTCAAGTGTACGCACATACTCGCCCGATTCACGCCCACGCTTAAATACCACACGCACTTCCACAGTATCACCATGCATCAAATCACGCATTTCTTCATGCGGTAAAAACACGCCTTTTTCACGCCCAACAACATCTACAAAACCAAAACCATCAGGGTGTGCCGAGACTATCCCGCTTACAACTTCACCTCTAGGCGACGAAGGGCGGCGCGTAGACTGACGTTCGGAACTAGGCTTACTACGACCGCCCGCCATCGGACGCGAATCCCCACGTGGTTTGCGCTCTTCCTCACGCCCATAAGCCTTGCGACGGCCCGCTTTGCTACGCGAGGTGTGTTCCGTTCCGCTTTTCTTGCGTTTTTCAGCCTTTGCCCATGGGCTTTCAACACCTCCAGGTGCTACTTCGGCACCCGCATCACGATGCTTAGGCTTGCTCGATGGCTTACCACCATGCTTGCTTCTAGAAGTTGGTTTACCTTGGCTATTTCTTGACACAGGCTGACTCCATTTTATGATGCACGACCTTGTTAATCAATGCATACAGTGCTTTTGGTTATATCTGCCGAGGTGGCGGAATTGGTAGACGCGCTGGCTTCAGATGCCAGTGTCCTTCTGGACGTGCTGGTTCGACTCCAGTCCTCGGTACCACCGTTCCATGCTCAACACAAAGGCTCGGCTTTGAATGCCCCCATTCTGCC
This sequence comes from uncultured Zetaproteobacteria bacterium, assembly GCA_964414875.1. Lineage (GTDB taxonomy): Bacteria > Pseudomonadota > Zetaproteobacteria > Mariprofundales > Mariprofundaceae. The sequence continues at coordinate 9,193 of CAYPXU010000001.1, forward strand.
GAGCCTTCTGTGTTTTAGCTACACTGCATCTAAAAAGAAAGAACTTAGGAGTCATCGGACTTCTGATAATCTACTACAAAAAATCAAATAACCTCGATATTTCTCGTTACAATTCCATAAGTCCAACCGACTCCTAGCAATAATTATTTGGCTTCCTAAGCTTTAAGGAATAACCTTACGATAAACATGCTTATAGTTAGGGAGCTTCTATCATGGCAAGGGAATTAAGCGCATTTGAACGAAAAAAAGAAAAAAAGTTTATCTGGATGCGGCGCATATTAATCACCGCATTTATATCGGGGCTTGTTCTATTTACCACCATAAACATTCAAATGGGCGGTAGAGGTGCCAGTAGCATAGGGCAAGTATATGAGATATTCCTAGGGGGAACGCTGGTATTTGCAGGAGGTATGGGAATTGGTGCAACAACTCTTTTCTTGAAGTTATTAAGAAAAGATAAGAACAAATCTTGGTAAGATATTGCGCATAAACTGTAGCTACTGCCTACACCACAAGCCAATCCAAACATCAGATGATTCATGCATCAGAAAGCGCCTTTCTACGCGTCCGTTAATAGTGGGCTAATCACTTTCCGACATCAAAATTATCACGCAAAGCAATAAGCTAAAAACTTAGTAACTATTCAGCATCTTCATTCAAATACGCAATAATGTGTCATGTCGAACGTAGTTGAGACATCTTTTAACGCAATATCTATGAAAGATTCCTCGACTTCGCTCGGAATGACATCTCAAAACCTCATGCTGAACAGCTACAGACTATTTTTGATACTATGCTGAATAGTTACAAAACTTATACCTTTCTCATATATTGAACTTCTGCGGCTATCAAATCGACCAATTGCCCCGCCCGATACCAGCCCTGTTGCTCACCAGCCAAGCCATGCAAAGCAACTGCCGCTGGAATCGCCACATCAGGTCTTAGCCCCCCAGCTAGCAAGCCGCCCATAACACCTGCTAACACATCACCTGTACCCGCCGTTGCAAGGTTGACAGAGCCAAATGGGTTCAGCCATACATATTTTTGAGGTGATACAATCAAGGTTTGTGCCCCCTTAAGCACAACCCATGTTTGATATTTATCCACCAGTTCCAATGCAGAAGTAAGACGATTTTTTTGAATGTCCGCCGCTGGCTTACCCAACAACCGCCCCGCTTCTCCCGCATGGGGTGTTAAAACGGTTAGTGCACTTCTAGCTTTAAGAGCCCCGCATAGAGCATCATCTTCTGCCAACATATTCAATGCATCTGCATCAACGACGACAGTTGCATTGCTTTCTAAAATATCCGTAAATATTGTTTGCTGTGTTTTACCCCAGCCTGGCCCTGCAACCATTGCACTGGCTTGCTGCCAAGGTGCATGCTCTTGCGGGTGAACCATCACTTCCAATGCTGAAGCCGCCAAAATAGGATAAATATCTTTTGAACAAGCCATACTTACCAAACCTGTGCCAACAGCTTGTGCGCCCATGGCAGCAAGTTTTGCTGCGCCTGTATAACCAATCGACCCAGCAAACACCCAAAGATGTCCAAATGTTTGTTTGAATGATTGATTGCAACGCTTAGGCAATGCCTTTTGTATCATGTTTATATCAATAAGATGACTTTTCACAGCTGGCGTTGGGCAATCAACAAACATCTGACAAATCGTCTTTACACGAATCCCTATAGAGGCTGGTACAAGTATCAAACCACTATGATCCCGACCTTGCTGCAACCAATGCCCCCACTTATAAGCCGCTATTGGCAGGGTCATATCAGCCTGAATCGCAGCCCCCATAAGCTCACCACTATTGGCATCAATCCCGCTAGCAATATCTACAGCCAGCACAGGGCAATGTGCTTTATTGATTGCTTCAATAGCTTCCGCCAACCAACCCGTAATAGGGCGCGTTAAGCCAATGCCAAAAATCGCATCCACCACAAGTACAGCTCGACTCAACCATGATTCAAACTGTGCCAAATCCGATACCGTAAGTGCGGGTCGTATTTTCACACCAGCTTCTTTGGCTAGGTTGATTTGATATTCAATATGAACTGCTACATTGTTTAAAGGCAAGAGCGGAATAACGGTCACAGGTATTTGCTGCTTGCGTAATAAGCGTGCGGCAACAAAACCATCTCCAGCATTATTGCCCGTACCTACAATAATCACGATACGCCCACCGTCACGTTTATGTTTGTTGCTTGCGACACTAATGGCTTGACCAGCTCGCTCCATCAAATCAGCCACTGAAAGACCATCATGATCCATGGTATATTGATCTGCCATACGCATTTGTTCTGATGTAAGAATAGCGTTTTCACCTTGTTTCAGCATCAAAGCACCTCCCGTAAGCTCCCCTTATATGCGAGCATACTTGTCATTTTAGAGAATTTCCATTGAAGATACTGCGCAACATCAGCAATATTCATTCAGACGCTCATCAAAAGATGACTAAAACATTATTTTCTATTGACGATTGCTCAAAGTCTTTGTAGAAATGCGCCAATGCTGTTCGGCAGTTCATGTTTTGTTTAACCCACATATTCGCACTGTGATTTTAAATTCTTTGGCACAAGCCAATCTCATGTCTTTTTTGTTTTACCAATTATTGGAGTTTTTACTATATGTCTTCTGAAGAAACCACGACTATAACAAAGCCAGCAACCGAAAACGTTGCTCCGGCAACAGATACAGCAACAACAGAGGCGCCTGTAAAACCTCGCCGTGGTCGCCCAAGAAAAGTCATAGCAAAACCTGCTGATGTAACACCTTCAACAGACATAACAACACCCAAAGATACTGAAAAGAAACCAGTCAAACGCCGTGGTCGCCCAAGAAAAGTAGTTCCAGCAGATAAAACCGAAAACATTAAAACTGACAAAGCTCCTATAAAGGCTAAAGCCAGTGTCGCAACGGATAGCAATACTGCAGACACACACAAACAAACAGCTAAAAAAATAAAAATTGAGCCCGCAAAAGAGGCTACAAAAGAACCTGAAAAAACCAGCGATGCTAGCCCTAGCGAACAAAATCAGGATGAACAACGGCATGCTGGTCGCCGCAACAATCGCAATAACCGCAATAACAACCGCAATAATCGCAGCAGCAATAACCGTAATTTTGATAAGCGTCACCGCAACAAACACGAAGAAGAAGATGAAAACACATCCGATGAATTGGCAGGTGTAACACTGCATATTCGTGATGTTGCAGCTATGTCCCCTGAAGAACTGTTGGAAAAAGCCGATTCTTTGGGCATTGATAACGTCGCAGGTATGCGCAAACAAGAACAAGTATCGGCTATTTTACGTGCCCATGGACTGCGTGGTGGCACCATTTATTCTGAAGGCGTATTAGAAATTTTACCCGATGGTTTTGGTTTTTTGCGTTCCGCAGAAGCCAATTACTTATCTGGACCTGATGATGTTTATGTATCCACGCATCAAATTCGCCGTTCTTTCTTGCGTAAAGGCGATACTGTTTCTGGTGAAATTCGCACGCCTCGTCGTGGTGAGAAATATTCTGCATTAAAAACAGTTGATAGCATCAATGGCGAAGAGCCATCGGTTGCCCGTACAAAGGTACTCTTTGATAATCTTACACCATTATACCCTGATGAACGTTTGATTATGGAACTTGAAGATGGGACTGCCAAAGATAAAACAGGTCGCGTCATTGATTTGGTTTCACCGATTGGTAAAGGGCAGCGTGCATTATTGGTTGCCCCTCCTCGTACGGGTAAAACCATGATGATGCAATCCATCGCCCATTCGATTGAAAAGAATCACCCTGAAGTCACACTTATGGTACTATTGATTGATGAACGTCCTGAAGAAGTGACGGACATGAAACGCTCAGTCAATGGCGAGGTTGTTTCTTCCACCTTTGATGAACCAGCCCAACGTCATGTGCAAGTTGCTGAGATGGTTATCGAAAAAGCCAAACGTATGGTTGAACATGGCAAAGATGTGGTTATTTTATTGGATTCTATCACCCGTTTGGCACGTGCATTTAATACCGTTGTGCCTTCTTCTGGTAAAATTCTAACAGGCGGTGTGGATGCCAATGCATTGCATCGTCCGAAACGTTTCTTTGGTGCTGCACGTAATATCGAAGGCGGCGGTTCTCTAACCATTATTGCCACAGCTTTGGTTGATACTGGCTCAAAAATGGATGAAGTCATCTTTGAAGAATTTAAAGGTACGGGCAACATGGAAATCAACTTAAACCGTAAGTTGGTTGATAAACGTGTATTCCCTGCTATTGATATTGCGCCATCAGGCACACGCAAAGAAGAGCTGCTCATTGATAATGAAACCTTACAAAAGATTTGGGTTTTACGTAAAATCCTATCGCCTATGAATGCCGTAAGTTCAATGGAATTCTTATTGGATAAGCTTGGCACAACCAAGAATAACGCTGAGTTTTTTGATCGGATGAATCAATAGTTTCAACAAACTACTGCATTAAAAAGACTTTGGGGCGCTATACTCTTGCATCCATATTGAAAAGCCTAAAATAGATTAATTTGCATTTTAGGCAGCAAAAACTTAGCAAAAGCTATAGTAAATCATGTTTAAAGATAAATGTGTTCGTAACTTACTGCGGACTTCTTTTCAACAGCAAGGCGACCACATGCTTGTTCAGGGCTGAAGTCATCGCGTATCAGCGACTCTACACACTTCCAAGTGCTACTGATATACGCTTAGAATTCTCACCCTCACATCATTGCATGGCTTTTTGATGGCCTGTTTAGGGCGAGATAGCCCCTCACTGCCCCATATCGTGTTTAAATTCGTTGCAAATGGTAGTTAACCCCGCCTTCAACATGTTAAATTACACGGCGGACTCAAAGTTGAATGCTGACTGCTTAAAACCACCAACGCAAACCAGTAATCAATGATACATTGTTAACCACTTTAGCACCTGTACGTGAGAAGTTAGATTGCTGAGCGATACCAATATAAGGTGCAAACTCCCTTGTTATTTCATAACGCAAACGCAAACCTAACTGAAAATTATTCACCCCTTTAGTAACACCAAACTGCGGCACATCTGTCAAAGCTGCGTTGATTTCAAGCCTAGGCTGTAAAATCAAGTGCTGAGTAAATAACAAATCATAAGTACCTGTAATACGGGCAGACACATCGCCCTTATCACTGACAAACAACGCGGGTTCAAGGTCAAACCAATAGGGTGCTAAACCTTGAAAGCCAATCACACCTAAAAATCGATCATTGGTAATGCCTGGACTATAGAAATTATCGTATCGAGCCCCTATCTGAAAGTCCCAAAAGGGCGCAACAGCACGACTGTAGAGCACCTGCAATTCTGACTCGCCAGCCCTCGTTTTTAACTCGTCACTACCTTCTAATTTCACCCATACTTTATGATAATCAGTCCCTTGCCAGCCTTGCAAATCATAGCGTAAGGTATTGTTACCATGATTATTGAAGCGATACTCCGTTTGATCGGCGATGACTTTGCTAAAGCTAATAGTATCGGTTTCTTCCCATCCCGCCATGCCACGATATTCATAACCATCCGAATAATCACCGTTTCGAGCATTGGCAGGAGCACTACCACCTTGCATGGAACTTTTACCCATACCATCCATTTTATTGGGTTTCACCTTCATTTGCATGTCTGCCGCAGTGGCTGAATAGGAAGCTAGTATAAAAACAACCATAAGTGTTGAAAGTATTTTAAAGTATTTCATGCTACAATCACCTCACGAAACATGCCCGCTGCCATATGATAAAGTAAATGACAATGGAATGCCCAACGCCCTTCAGCATCAGCCGTAACTAAAAAGCTTACTCTCTGTGCTGGTTGCACGACAATGGTATGTTTTCTAACTTGGAATGTGCCATCAGGCGATTCCAAGTCTGACCACATACCATGCAAATGCATTGGGTGAGCCATCGTACTGTCATTATGAAAAATAACGCGAATACGTTCGCCTTTAGGGAAGTGGATGGGCTTGGCTTCATTCAGTTTTAGTCCATCTATCGACCAAATAAAACGTTCCATATTACCTGTTAAATGCAGTTCAATTTCCCTGCTTGGAGGGCGAGAATCAGGTAACGAAAAACTACTTTTTAAATCCGCATAGGTGAGCACATGTCGTCCATTGTTGCGCAAGCCAGGCCCTGGATCATCAATATTAAGCCGGGGATAATCCACTCGCATATCAACACCTGGTCCGTATTCAGCCTGCGCATGGTTAGGTTTAGCTGTCATCGCCATACCAGCCATCGAGCCCTGTGCCATCGCACCCATCATATCAACAGGCTCCAAAAGAACTTTAGCATCCAGTGGTGGTACAGCAGCTTGCATACCTGCTCGTGGTGACAATGTACCTCGCGCATAACCAGAGCGATCCATAGATTGCGCGAAAATCGTATAGGCTTGATCATCAGGAATCGTTACAATGACATCATAAGTTTCTCCCGATCCGATTCTAAATTCATCCACCTCGACGGGTATCACGGGCTGACCATCTGTAGAGATGACAGTTAATTTCAAACCTGGAATGCGCACGTCAAAAAAGCTTGCTGTGGCCGCGCCTATAAACCGCAAACGCACCTTTTCACCTGCTTTGGCCATGCCATGCCAGTTTCCTGTTGGGCTATGACCATTCATCAAATAGGTATAGGTCGCCGCAGATATATCACTAAAATCATTGGGACTCATACGGGTCTTATTCCAAACGTGGCGTTTGGAAAGGGCTTTGCCTATACCAAGGTGGGCTGCATCATCGATAAAGTCCAATGCTGTCAAATTGCGATAATTATAATACCCCGCCATTTTTTTCAGATTCATATAAACATCAACAGGATTTTCATCCGTCCAGTCACTGAGTATCACAGGATAATCACGATCCACTTTGATTTCATCCGATACATCTTGCGGTTCAATCACCAACGCGCCATACACACCTGTTTGCTCCGCCAACGTGTGAGCGTGATACCAATAAGTTCCATGTTGGACAACTTTGAATTTGTGTACAAATGTTTCGCCTGGTTCAATGCCAGGAAAGCTAATGCCAGGCACGCCATCCATACCGCTATCAAGAATAATGCCGTGCCAATGGATGGTACACATTTCTTCCAGTCGATTGGTGACACGAATGGTCACCGTATCACCTTCCTTCAATTTCAAAATAGGCCCTGGAAGTAAACCGTTGACGACCGTCGCTGTACGTATTTTACCTGTGAAATTGACAGGCAAAGGAGCAATTTCTAAATCAAATGTACTGCCATTCAATTCACTTTTCGAACCTTCATAGGCCCAAGCAAAAGGTGTAAATGTTGTTAGGGGCAAGATTGCGCTAGCCGCAGCAATGCCTTTTACAAACTCTCGCCTTGCCAAAAATGGTTGTTTCTGATCGCTCATAAAACCTCCTTTATGTACAACCTTAAAACTATCTTAAGGCTCATTTATAACTATGCTGAATAGTTACAAAAGTTACTTTACAAATTACCCCGCAGGAACAGCAAACATTAAAACAAATAACAATGCTAGCCCCACAAGAATAAACCTTGTTCGTTCAAAATGATTCTTACAAACGCTAAAACCGACACAACATTGAAGTAGGTAATACAGTGCAAAAGCTTTGGATGCTAAAGTAATAATCGCAAAGGTTGAGCCTGACCAAGCCAAAGCCATAGCTATGCCGCCAACCAGTAAATAACCCAAGCGTTGACCCATACGCCCCTTGGTAATTTCTTCCATATTGGATGCCGATGCCAGAGTGTCGGCTACGGCGGCAGAGAATTGGGATAATCCTGCTGCAACAATCAGCGGCGCAACCAATAACACCGATACTTCAGCCGCCAATAGAATCAAGCTATTCTCGGAGTATTCCCCGTTCAGAATCGTAACAACAGGCAGTGCCAATGCGACAAAAACAACATAAACAGTCAGCGACAAATATTGTGACCAGCGTGAAGCAAATATTCTGGTCTGGCTATCAAATTGATTACCTAGATAGCGTGTAGTTTCAAAGCCTTGCACCACAATCAAGGTACCTGCCACAATGGTAATCATTTCCCAAGTTGAACGCTTGGGCATCTCAGGCATAACAAAGCTACCAACATTCAAATAGCTGTTGATGTCATAAAAAGCAAAACCAAGCAATAGCACCGTCAAGATTACTAGCGTCAGATACAATGCCCAACTTTCCATTTTTTCCAGCAGCTTCAAGCCGCCCATAACCCCTATCAATGTTATGATGCCAATAATAACTGTGGTTAAAAGACTTTTATTAAAGCTCGAATCCATATCAAAAACACCAAGAACAAAGGAGCTTAAAATATGCACATACAAACAAACCGATACGATATAAGCCGCGACAAGGGCAAACGATGATAGCTGCTCCAACATACGTGTGCTGCGCTTTTCCCCTGCTGCCAACACGGGTTCCGCACATAAAATGTTATGGCGAACTACAGCCCCAGCCTGAAAAGCAATAAATGCTACCACCATCATTGCCAATACCGAATATGGTCCAACACTGCTTGCCAAGACTGGTACAATCACCAAAAAACCACTACCAAAAATAGATGCCAATGGAATACTCATAGCAGGCATAACCTGCCGAAGCGTTCGTGATTTGGTTGTAGAGCTAGCTGCTCGGTTATCTGGCATCGTCGTCGTAGCCTTTTACAGCTTCGTATTGCGCAATCGAAGCGCATTGGTAATGACCGACACAGAACTGAAACTCATCGCCGCTGCGGCAATCACGGGCGATAATAAAATACCAAACACGGGATAGAGAACACCTGCTGCAATGGGTACGCCTGCGGAGTTATAAATAAAAGCAAAAAATAAATTCTGGCGGATATTTTTCATCGTAGCGCGAGACAAACGTCTTGCACGAACAATCCCCGTTAGATCGCCTTTGATGAGCGTTACCCCTGCCGACTCCATCGCCACATCAGTCCCTGTACCCATGGCAATACCAACATGGGCTTGTGCTAAAGCTGGTGCATCATTGATACCATCACCTGCCATCGCCACGATTTTTCCTTCGGCTTGCAGGGCTTTAACCACATTGGCTTTTTGATCGGGCAAAACATCGGCTTCAAAGCGTTCAATACCGAGCTGTGTGGCAACAGCGGATGCAGTATTATGATTATCACCCGTCAACATCACCACTTCAATGCCCTCATCACGCAGCTCTTTAATGGCATCCGGTGTTGAGGCTTTAATCGGGTCAGATACACCAATCAAACCGACCAAAACACCATCCCCAGCAAGATACATGACTGTCTCACCTGCCAGTTGATGTTTTTCAACATCTGCAATAACAGCAGCAATATCAATCTTATTATCTTGCATCAAGGCTGCATTTCCAAGCAATATCGCCCGCCCTTCTACAACCGCCTGCACACCTTTACCTGTAATAGCCGTAAAATCCTCAACAGCTTGCAGTGTAAGTTTCCGCTGCTCTGCACCAGCAACAATTGCCGCTGCGAGAGGATGTTCACTGGCACGTTCAAGGCTTGCTGCCAATAACAATACTTCATCTTCGTTCATATCATGCGTTTTTAGCACTGTGGTTAAGCTTGGTTTTCCTTCGGTCAGCGTACCTGTTTTATCCACAACAACCGTATTAACCTTTTCCATGATTTCCAAGGCTTCAGCATTTTTGATTAACACCCCTGCCGTGGCTCCACGACCTGTACCCACCATAATTGAAATCGGTGTTGCCAAGCCCAAAGCGCACGGACAAGCAATAATCAGTACAGCAACCGCATTAATGATAGCATGTGCCAAACGCGGCTCTGGGCCAATAAAAAACCAAAAACCAAACGCAATCATGGCAATGCCAATCACCACAGGCACAAAATAACCCGCTACAGTATCCGCCATCTTTTGAATAGGTGCGCGTGAGCGTTGTGCCTCTGCTACCATGTTTACAATTTGCGAAAGTAGTGTGTCTGCACCAACTTTCTCAGCGCGCATTAGCAATGAACCATTACCATTGACTGTTGCACCGATCAGCTTTTCACCAATAAATTTTTCAACTGAAACTGGCTCGCCTGTCACCATGGATTCATCCACCAAGCTTTCACCCTCTGTTACAATACCATCAACTGGCACTTTCTCACCCGGGCGAATACGCAAAATATCGCCTGCCTGTACATCTTCCATCGGCACATCGACTTCCGTGCCATCAGCTTTAACGAGGCGTGCTGTTTTCGGAGCCATGCCAAGCAACAGTTTAATTGCCTCATTGGTGCGTGAACGTGCGCGCAATTCCAATACCTGACCAAGTAATACCAATGTCGTAATAACTGCTGCTGCTTCAAAATACACATCAACAAGCCCGCCATCCATCTGCATCAAAGGCGGGAATATATTGGGCAAGAGCAATGCAACCACACTGTAAATCCATGCCACACCCACACCCAAACCGACCAGCGTGAACATATTCAAGTTCCATGTTTTCACAGAAAGATAGAAACGCTCGAAAAACGGCCAGCCACCCCATAAGACAACAGGTGTTGCCAAGACAAACTCAATCCACTGCACCAAACCCATGTTTAAAGATGCAGGCAACCATGATGGTGCTAAATCAGCGGTCATCGCTAATATAAATACTGGAACCGACAATATCGCACTGACCTTAAATCGGCGGCTCATATCATCCAATTCAGCATTATTTTCTTCAACCGTTACTGTGCGAGGCTCCAATGCCATACCACATTTGGGACATGAACCTGCTTCATCACTGACCACTTCTGGATGCATAGGACATACATATTCAGTTTTTTCATTCAATGTTGGGCTCGCCATTGCTTCCAGCGCCATACCACAGACTTTACATGTACCTGGACCTTGCTGTTCTTGCCCTGGACACATTGGACAAAAGTATGTCGCATCAGGATTATCGGCTACCGCAGCTTTGTGCCCATGATGCCCATGATGTTCACACACCTGATCCTTACCCTCATAAGCATCCGCATCGGCGCTAAATTTCTCAACGCAATGTTGTGAGCAAAAATAATAATCATGTTCGTTATATTGGATATGGTTGGCAGATGATCGAGCAACCTTCATGCCGCAGACTGGGTCATGGGTGCAATCATCACCCATATAATTTTCAGGGGTTTCGCCAAATTTTTCTAAACAATGAGCGCTACAAAAGTGATAATCTACACCTCGAAACGTACGCTCATGCTCTGAACCTTCTTTAACCTTCATGCCACAAACAGGGTCAATATTCATTGCAAACCTCCTAACACTACTTCACTCGACTATTGGGCATCTCGAAAAACGGCGCTTGACTCGCACGAGGTTTTTCGAGGTGCCCTATTATAGCTTTTCATCTGTCGCCACTATAGAGGCTGTGCCCTACACACAGGTCAAGCGTCATTTGATTCAATAAGATGACAAAATATTTTATCACTTGGCATATTGTCTGGAATATTTTGCCACTCTTTCTGAGCTTGTTCCATACGCTCTTGTAATGCAACAAGCCCAGCAATGATCTCTTTATTTTCAGTAATGCGTCGTTGCAGCGTATCCCGCACATAAGGACAGGGCGAATCACCAGCTTCTATATCAGAAAACACCTGCCTCATTTCAGCCAGCGTAAACCCTAATGCCTTGGCTCGCACCACAAAACGTAAACGATCAACATCACTTACAGAAAATAGACGGTAGCCATTTTCTGGGTTTCGTTTGGGATGAAGCAAGCCAATACGAACATAATATCTTACTGCATCAGACGTAACTCCAACTTGCATCGCCATCTCACCCACAGTCATCATAAATCAATTCCTTATCATTACAGTTAAGTAATGCATAAATATTCTCAGGGGCAACCTCAATATTTTCTGCCTCATCGAGGTTGCCCAAGATAATGACTAATCTTTATTAGGATGGCTCATGCCCCCCATGGTTTTACGATGTTGAGCATTTGACATGCTAGTCTTCTTTTTTTCAGTCAATGTCTTGCCATCATCATGTTTAGGATGTGACATGCCAGACATAGTCTTGCGATGCTGAGAGTTAGACATTACAGCATCACCTTCCTTAACATCAGCATTCTGACTATGCTCAGGATGATGCATGCCAGACATAGTCTTACGATGCTGCGTATCCGACATAGAGCTCTGATCTCCAGCAAAAGCCACTGGAGCCAATAGAACTGCTCCCACAAACACACCAATTACACTAATCTTTTTCATATCAACCTCCTTTTAGCCTAAAAAAACACCCACATTCACACTACAACCCAACAACCACTGCCTTTAGAACCGTAACTCCTTCTCATAGTATACACTAAGAGAACCTACCTTTTTTCAAAGCTACTGGGGAAATACGCGCAAACACAGTATCTCCTGAGCGCATATGCAGCAGTGCCATCGAGACATGGCCTGCCAAATACAAAAATAGCAATATCGCAACGCTTGCGTGGATTCCCATCCAAGCTTCTGCTTGTTCAGTCACTGTATTGCCAGGACCAGCCCATATGCTCCAAATGATTGCTCCGCTTACTGCCATCGCAGTCATGGTTAACATGCCAAACATTTCAACAATAAGTGATAAAGCATTTCCTGGCTCAGGCAGCCCTCCTTTTCCAATCAGCATCAGGGAAAGTTTTTTTAGAATTTTCCAAGAATCATGCCAGTGCGTTGCAGAAACAAGCACGGCTATTTGACGCTTGCGCGGCTCTCCCCTTCGCATCACTGCCCATATTAGATTAGCTAATACAATCAATGCTACGAACAAACCTCCCAATCTATGTGCCGACATCAATGATTCACCAAACTCATCTTTACTAGCTGGTAATGCATGATGGATTTCATCAATGACAGGTGCTGCATGCGCCATGTCCATACCATGCCCACCATCAACATGATCTGGATGAGCCATCAAAAGTGCGCAAATAAGTTGAAACATCACACCCAACACCAAGCCAGCGTGCAGCCACCTTGTTACAGGGTGGTATGGAATTGATGCTTTTTCTAAATCCTTCGTATCTTTCACAGCTGAAATCTCCTAATAGCTTCTTGGGGCTTTGTTGCAACATGCAGAGTCAAGCCCAGCTACAGTCACCTTACAAACTGAGCACTGCCGAACACTCATTGCCGATAATCCCTCTCAGGATAATACACCCCAGAACTATAAGTTCTGCCATCTGCTTCAAAAGAAATTGTCATCCAGTGTCGACCTTGCTCGTGGCTAAGGTTATAAGCCGTCATATACCAATATCCCATTTTCATCATTTGGGTCTTTGCTTCAAAACTTCCATTTGGGTGTTTCACTGCTGAATAAACTGTTAAATTATCCAAGGGTATGCCATTTTTCTCAATACTTACCATCAAATGATAATTAACCCTACTAAAACCCTCACCTTCAGGAGCAGGCATAACATGGAAAATAAACTCATAACCATCTGAAAGGCCTTTTCGTGCAACAAAAAAGTCATTCTTATGATCCATGTTTTGCTCTGCACTTGCATTTATTTTTTCTACACGCTCATGATCACCTGACAATGTTGAGCATGCTGTCGTAAAACCTAATATAACCATCAATAATACGTATTTTTTCATAAACCTTTCCTTACTTTTGTTTTTTTGAGGATTTGAAACCTATATACTACAGCTTACTCATTGGGCTGCACAGGCGTATAACCCAAATCGCGAATGGCTTTTAGTGCTTCAGCAGACTGAAAAGAGGAAGCTACACTTAACAGCACCACACCATTCTTAAAGTTAGCCCTAGCCTCATAAACACCGTTTACTGTAAGAAGTTTCTTTCGCACAGTGCCTTCGCAACCACTACACTTCATATCCTTAATTTTCATTTCTACTTCTTGGAGCATATCTTAACCCCCCTATGAAACATCTTAATACTAAAAACCTCTTAACTCTATAGCGCGTAACACTCTGCTTACAGAGACTTGATAAGCTGCTGTCCGTAAATCCACATTCGTTTCTTTTGCTAAGGCTGCCACATCTTTATATGCACAGGACAAATACTCCTCCATACGTTCTTGCACGACACTACGCTGCCAATCAAAACGCTGTATATTTTGAACCCATTCAAAATAAGAGGCAACCACGCCACCTGCATTGGCTAAAATATCAGGAACAATGATAACACCTCTTTTTCTTAACTTGTCATCTGCCATATGGGTAATGGGCATATTCGCAGCTTCAATAATAAGTTTTGCCTTAACATCTGCCTCAGTATCACAGTGAATTGTTCCTTCAAGTGCAGCAGGAATGAGAACATCACAGGGAAGCGCAAGCAATGCCGCATTACTGATGACCTCACCTTCAAAAAAATCTTTCAAACCACCTGTCTTTTGTGCAAATTGAGCCGCCGCTTTAATATCAATGCCCTGCGCATCAAATAAACCACCATCCTTATCTGATATGCCTACAATACTCGCCCCCATAGCTTGAAGCCTTAGAGCAGCATAAGAGCCAACATTGCCAAAACCTTGAATGACCACTTTGGCTCCCTTCAAAGCTATATTGACCTGTTCAAGAGCCAGTGATGTAATATATGCAACTCCGTAACCAGTTGCTTCTAAACGACCCTTCAAACCACCAAGCTCAATAGGCTTGCCTGTTACAACACCTGGCACTGAGCCATTGGTTTTACTATATTCATCAAAAAACCACCCCATGACTTGGGGATTGGTATTCACATCTGGTGCTGGAATATCTTCATTCACACCCAGTATAGGCGCCATTTTTTGAACAAATCTACGGGTTAGGGTTTCAAGTTCCTCTATACTCAACAGAGAAGGGTCAACACTGATACCTCCTTTAGCCCCGCCAAAGGGAATATCGACCAGTGCCGTCTTCCAAGTCATTAACTGAGCCAGTGCTCGTATTTCATCAATTTGCACATCAGGATGAAAACGAAGCCCACCTTTAAAAGGACCGCGAGCATGATTATGCTGCACACGATAACCTGTAAACGTATGGGTTATTTCAGCATTACCACCAATTTTAAGCGGTATTTGCACAGAAACTTCACGAAATGAATGTAAAAGCAACTGCTTTTGATCACTATTAAGCCCCAATTGCTTGATTGCCTTATCAAGAAAAATAGTCTGATTATCATGGCAACAGCAGCTTATTTCTTCTTTCATATTACGCTTAGACATATCAACCTCACACAATCATATTTCATCCCTATTCAACCCCCACAGTATATAAGATATGTGTTACACACAGGTCAAGCTGCATGATATGTAATCATCAACTCAACGCCATGAGCGTACGGATGTATTTTCTTCAGTTAAGAAAGGTCGGGCATTATTAAAACTCATATAGCAATAAAACCCCGACCCTTCACTTTACGTTTCTTGGTTAAATGCCCAAGAAAATAGTTTTGTTTTATACAGTCCAATAAATTCAATCACCATGACAGCAAAAAGAGCAATGAGCGAACCAATCAGTAAACCTACCGCTGGCCCAAACAGCCACATCACACTTGCTTCGGCACCTTGCGGGCCAAGCTCAACGGTACGAAAGCCCATCAAAATCCAAGCTGGTGGATACATCAGCGCACCCAAGCCAAATGTCCAACCGAATACGCCTTTCCAGCAGTCTTTAAGACGGGATGCCGCGACAAGAATCAATACCACAATAATTAATATGCCAATGCCCATAAAATGGATATGACCACGCAATAAACGTTGCATAGAATCAGTTGCAAGGCTGCCAGAATGCGAGTGCTGGGCTCCAGTTTCATGCCCGCCACCAGCATGTGCATGCTCATGACCCGCGCTAGGCGCAGCCTCAGCATGGCTGTGAGCTGAACCTGCCGCATGTTCATGCGGTGCGCTCTCCATGTTCATAGCCGACATATTCATGCCTGTCTGCATTTCTTTCATCTCAGCTTGCATTTGCACTTGTTTCATATTGCTTTCAGCAGCTTCAAAACCGCCATGTAACTGCTCATGATGGGTTGCGATATAGGCTGCCCATAAAGCACCAAAAATTAATGCCAGAACAGCCATAGCCAAACCATGGTGAACTGGTGATAATACTCTTCTTAATTCGTTCATAATGAAGTCCTTTGTTCGTTAACAAACATATAAATATTGAGGGGGAAATTATTAGGGGTGGAAAGTAAAGTCATAGAAGCATCTGTTTTATTTGTTTCTGTAAAAAATAATGAGGCAAATAACGCTGCTGATACATAACATAATCGCATAGAGGATAAAAACCTCTTCGTTTTTAAAATTAATCGATGCTTCTAGAAATGCTGTAAACGGTGAAATTGAATCATCTTGCATACAAAGCTCCTGTTTTGCATCGTTAGGTGAAATAAAAATGGGGGCATAAAGCCCCCACTCTCAAAGAATACTTATAGTGCTATATCAATAGCCAATAGACCTGATTTAAAGCTACGTTGAACAGCCGTTGTTTGACCAGCTGCTAACCCCATAGAATCAACCTGATTGTTGGTCTGTGTGAAAGACAATACTGCTTGCACATTTTCAGCAAGTTGATGAATACCAAAGATTGTAGTATTGCTTGTTGTGCTTGGGCGAAGAACCGCGCCTGTCATGCCATTTGCCATGATCATCTGCAAGTCTGCGCGACTGGAGTCGTACTTTACACCCAATAAATCAGCATCCGTAAACTTCCACTCACTCGATAGTGTAAGCGCTTGAACTTTCAACGATTGGTTAGCATAGCTGGTTTGCGTACCTGCGGTATATGCACCCCAAATCTGGAATGGCTCACCATAATTGAAAGCAAAATCAATACCATAACGTGTCACCTTTTTAAATGACATCGGCGTTGCAACTGCCGCACCAGGAGCACCCATTCCCATCAACATTGCAGCATCACCACCAAAAATATCAGACGTGTAATTCTTAGCTGAGTAGCCATAAACACCTATAATATGGCTATCCATAATTTCCTGAGCTACACGACCATAAATGCTGGTTGAACCCAAACCACTTTTCACATCTTTGCCGTTGGTACCAAGCGTTAAATCATAATATGTTCCAACACCTGAATCGCCATTGGTTGTACCATGAATACTAACACCATCTGCCATCATCAACATCGTACCGCCAGCCATTTGTGCTGCATCATTCCAGCCATAGGCTAGTGGACGCTTGGACATCATGGTCATGCCATAACCTACATTGTTTTGCACACGCCCAAAACGAATCTTTAACAAATCATCAGCATAATAAACACCTTCAAGCATCGCAATACCACCAGCAAGGCTTGCGTCCATCCACCATGAAAAGTTATCATAAGAGCCTGATGAAATAAGCCCAAATTCACCTGCGCCTATTTTATAGTTACCTGGTGTAGCACCATTAATCATACCCGGACGATGACCTGGCATAACAGGTGTTCCAGCAGCATCTGTCGTTGCCCCTGCCCCCGATAACAAGATTTGAGTGCGTACTGTAAACGGGAAAGATGAAGCAAATACAGAGCTTTCATTTGCATCAAAATTTGCGCCACGATCATCTTGACTATCAATATCATCACGACCTGCCGAGAAACGAAACCCGCGCTCACGAAATGCTACGCCCATTTTAGTTAGCTTTGGAAACACCGTGTGGCAAGAGCTACACGCCATACCATATTTTCTTGCAAAGACAGGAAGTGCCTCGGCGTTGGTCGGGACCAGCGCTACACTGGACACTGCAACAAATACGAATGCGCTTGCTGAGAATAATATTTTCTTCATCGGTAACTCCTCCTGGAGATCAATTTCAATTTATTGTTGAAGCCCCCGAATACAACGAGGTAGTAGAACCGAAGAAAGAAGCGTGCCAAAAAATGCGTGGCAAAAAAGAATTCGTTATAACTTACATATAAACTAAAGAAATCAATACGTTAAAAAGGAATAACTATGCCTTAATACATTATTAATTTTCTTATAATTGAGAATAATTCATTTTTCATCTCTTATAAATAAGAATCAGCCCTCTAGTTTTCTATACAAACTCGATAAAGCGATACCTAAACTCTGTGCCGCTTTTGCCTTATCCCCTTTATTTTGACCAAGCACCTGTTGGATATAACGTTGCTCAAAAGACCGGCATGCATCAGACAAACTCAAAGATTCGGATATAAATGGCTGCTCCATATCGGGCAGCTTTAATGTGTGATCATCACCTAATAACAATGCCCGCTCCAATACATTACGAAGCTCGCGCACATTACCTTGCCAAGGTTGTGATTCCAGCCAATGCTCTTGCTCTACCGTTAAGCTCGGTTGATGGCGACCCCATGCATCACATATCTGCCCAAGCAAGCGATGCGTTAAGGGAATAATATCATGCATTCTTTGCTGTAATGGGGGAATCGTGATTTGCATAATATTCAAACGAAAATAAAGATCCTCTCGAAAGCGGCCTTCTTTCACAGCTTGCTCAAAATTAACATTACTTGCCGCAATAACACGTGCTTGAAAAGGTAGTTCTTTATCACCACCAACAGGACGAAAAACCTGCTCATCCAGCACATGTAACAATTTGGATTGCATCAGCAGGGGTAACTCCACCAACTCATCTAAAAACAACGTGCCTTTACCCGCACTAGCAAGCAAGCCTTTTCGATCTCTTTCCGCACCAGAAAATGCGCCTTTTTTATGTCCAAAAAGTTCCGACTCCATCAGTTCCGCTGGAATTGCCGCACAGTTAATGCGAATAAAAGGCGCTTCTTTGAATTCACTTAAGCTGTGTATCAAACGGGCAACAACACCTTTACCAACGCCAGTTTCACCTTGCAAAAGCACCGACACACGAGCCGATGCCGATGTTTGAATCAATGTTTGAACTTCCTGCATAGAAGCAGACTTACCCAAAACCGCTAATTCGCCATGATTACGCACACCTTCATCGCTTTCACACACCCGTTGACGCAATACTAACTTCTCTTCTAGTCGGTTTAAGCGCGCAAACAGCTCATCAAAACGAATCGGTTTGGAAACATAATCATAAGCTCCAGCAGCCAATGCCTGCGAAGCCAAATCACGATTGCCAAAGGCGGTCATCATAATCAATGGTGGAGGATTCTTTGCTGGAAGCCCATGCAATATATCAAAACTTTCTCCATCTGGAAGGTGATGGTCGCAAAGCAAGATATCAAATACATCACCATGTACCATGGCTAATGCGGATGTAACTGATTCTGCTTCAAACACCTCGAAATTTTCACTTTCGAGCATTTGAACAATGCCCTGACGAATATGTTTTTCATCTTCGATAACCAAAATTTTCATAACACTTCCTTGATAGGCAAGACTATTTGAAAACAACTCCCCGTTGTATCACTACTGAGGAGCTCCAAAGAGCCATGCATGCTATAAATAAGCTCTCTACTAATAGCTAGACCTAAACCAGTACCTTTCCCTCGTGCTTTACTGCTAAAATCAGGTTTAAAAATATCATTTTTTATTTCATGCGCTATGCCGTGACCATTATCTTTAATATGAATGATTATTTTCCCATCACCCTTCTCAAAAGTGTATATATTCACACTTCCTTTATTATCACATGCATCCAGCGCATTCAGAATAAGGTTCAGTAACACCTGTAATAACATCCCTGACTCTGCATATACTTGAGGCAATGAAACAGAGGCTTTTATTGTAATCTTCGCCTTATTTTTTCGCGGTGACATATTCGCCAGTTGCACGGCTTCTTCAATCACAGGAAGCACATGGAAACTCTGCATAGTGGCTGTTCCATCACGTCGTCCAAAATTTAGAATGATTTGTATAATATCTTCCATTCGCGCTGTTTCTTTGAGGGCCATCTGCAGCTGCGCTTGAACCGCATTGCAATCGTTGAGGGTTAGTTTTTTTTGCGCAACTTGTAATAATACAGAAATCGCAGCCAAAGGGTTGCCAACTTCATGCGCAATTCCCCCTGCCATAAGCCCTAATGCACTCATTTTATCATGATATGCAGCGAGGCTTCGTGTATGACTCAATTTTTTATCCCGCTCTTGCAGTGCATGCCCCATGGCATTAAAAGCAGTGCCAAGCACACCAATTTCATCTTGCGATTTTACTTGGCATTGCACACTAAAATCACCCGCTGCAACTTGCTGAACAGACTTTCGCATGCGAATAAGCGGTAAAACAATCTGACTATAAATAAAATATGTTAAGCACAAAAGAGTCACCAACAGAACAACCAGCAGTGCCAGAGCCTCATCATGCATATCCATTCTTAAGCCTGCCATCATACGCATGGCATTATTAACTTGCATATCCAGTATATGATGTTGTTTTGATAATTGTTTAATAGAAGCTCGTGTTTTTTCAATGATTTCTTGTAGAATCACAGGTCCTTCCATATTACCTACAGCATATGGAAGCTTAAAAACCTCATGACTTAATAGCTCTATTTCCTTCAACTCATCAGGTAAACCCACCAATACATAATCTGGATAATCTTTATCATATTTTTTTACCGCAACAAATAAATTATCATAAAGTTGGGAAAAGTATGCCTGCAAGCGGTAATCACCTGTGACAAGAAACTCCTTTACAGGATCAATATTGTGATGCAAAGCTAGTTCAAGCTCATGCAAATCATGATTTTGATTATTACTATTCTCGATAACCTTAGCTTCAACGCTGAGATGCTCCATATCATTGATAAGATCCCAACCAAACAGCCCCGTCATCATAAAAACAATCATCAGCCATAGGCCTATTTTTACAGCTATATACTTACTCATGGCTTATTTAAGCCTGCGCTATTGATCATCATCAGTACTGAAATTGAACAAAATAAGTGCGTTCATACTTGTCTTTTATTTTAACCATCATGGTTGTTTGATCACGGCTTGGAAAAGTTAAGGATGTTTGAAAATAATTAGCACTCTTTTGCATGGAAAACTTTCTCCCCGCACTCATAAGAATCAATGCCACACTTGAAATATCCACCTTCTTACCATCTTTTTTCCGAATGGCTATCTGGACAGTCGATTTATTAGCTTTCTTTTCCAGTGGCAAAACTTTCATTTCAAGAACCCAGCCATTCACCCACTTTGTATACGCTTGAGACACTTGCTGTTTCATTACTATCGCCTGCTGTTTACGGACGCGATCCTGCGGCTTTTTTTCTGCTTCCATTGCCGCAATTTCTTCAGGGCTATCATGAGCCAAGCACGGCTGCACCCAAAAGAGTACAACCATGCTTGTCAAAATGAGACGGCTCACCATCACTATTTATTTGGGTAAGTAATACCACCAAAATGCTTTTGGCCATCCTCGGTTTTAAATAATACCATCACCTTATGCGCGCCTGCATGGCCCAAATCATAACCTGCCATATACCAGTCACCCATTTTCATCATCATTTTAGATTCAGATTTTCCATTAGGGTGTGTAATTTTCGAATTCACCGCTTTTAATGCGATGATTTTGTTGTTTTTCTCGACTTTGATCATCAAATGATGCGATCCACCATGTGCCATGCCTTCTGGTGCTTTCATAATATGAAAACTCACATCATAACCATCAATCACTTCTTTTTTTAGAAAGGTTCCCTCTTTCATACCCGTCATTGGCTTCATGCTAGAGCTATGATCCATACCTTTCATGGACTGCATAGAGCATGGGTTATGCTCCATATCACCATGCATATGTCCATCCATATGCTGCCCTTCATTCGCATATGCCATAGAACTACTTAATAATAAACCTGTTGCTAACAATATTATTTTTTTCATTACATTTCTCCTTTTTCTTGAAAATTAATCATCATGTTCAAATCCGCCGTGGTGCCCACTTTCTTCATATCCTTGCGAACCACCCATATAACCCGAACCTTCTCCGCCATATAGACCAAGACATCCACTTAATCCTAGTAGTGCTACAAGCAATAATGGCGTTAATAAAAATCTCATCTCTTACCTCCGTATATTTAGCGCATGTAAAATCCGCTATAAATCATTTCATTCGTAATGCTTAAAGACTGTTGTCCGTCCATCTTTGGTGAAAGCTAAAACATCGTAACCTTGTGGTTTTTGTCCGACCGCTTGCATACCGGGTGACTTCATAGGCATACCTGGTGCCGTTAGACCTACAATATCAGGACGCTCTTTAAGTAAGCGCTCGACATCAGCAGCAGGCACATGACCTTCAATCACATAACCATCAACAATGGCAGTGTGACATGACGCCAACTTATCCGTAACCCCATATTTCGTTTTAATTATATCCATGTCTTCGCGCTTCTTGCTGACCACATTAAAACCTTGCGCACGCAAGTGCTCAGCCCAGTCGCTACAACACTCACAGCTTACTGGCTTATACATAACAACCTCTGGTTTGGACTGCGTAGCAACATTGTTAGTCTCCACGACTGGTGTTTTTACCGCCGCCAGCTTGTTTTGCATAGCATCATTGGAAGCATCACACGCCCCCAGCACTAACAATAAACTCAGAAGCCAAATCTGATTTCTTTTTCTTTGTTTCATACCGTCTCCTGTATTTTTTTAGCCATTCTTTTTTCTTGAAATTGTAAAACCAAACCATAAATAACGGGCAAGACCAATAAACTCAGCATGGTGGCTGTAAACATGCCACCAATCATCGGTGCAGCAATCCTTTGCATAACATCCGAACCCGTACCGCTACCAAACATAATCGGTATCAAGCCTGCAATCACAGCCGTTGCCGTCATGGCAATCGGACGTACACGTTGTGTTGTCCCCGATGCCACGGCTTGCATGATTTCTTCGGAGCTTAATATGCCCTTTTTCTCAGCTCGAAGTTTGGCAACCGATTGATCAATGAAAGTCATCACCAATACACCAATTTCAGCCGACACCCCAGCCAGAGCAATAAAACCAACCGCTACAGCTACCGACATATTGTATCCCAAGAACCAAACCAGCCAAAAGCCGCCAATCAAGGCAAAAGGAATCGAAAGCATCACGACGGTGGGAGCTACAAAATTCTTAAAGTTGAAAAATAACAATAAGAATATGGTGAGTAAGGTGATTGGAACCACTACCTTTAAACGAGCATTGGCGCGTTCCATATACTCAAATTGCCCAGACCAAACCAATGAATAACCAGCAGGGATGTTCACTTGTTCTGCCACCATTTTCTTGGCTTCGGCGACATAACCTCCGATATCAGAGGTTTTTATATCTACATAAATCCACGCATTGGGTGTGGCATTTTCAGTTTTAATGGAAGGTGGTCCACGCCGAAGCTTTAAATCTGTCACCAATGATAATGGAATTTGTGCCCCTACTGGGGTTGAAATAAGCACACGTTTTAATGATTCCATATTATCACGCAACTCGCGCGGATAACGAATGTTAATCGGATAACGCTCCAGACCTTCTACTGTTTCACTGACATTCATACCACCAATAGATGACTGAATAACATCTTGAATATCACCCACGGTCAGACCATAGCGGGCAGCCTCTTCACGCTTGATATCAAAATCAAGGTAATAACCACCAGCGGCTTTATCCGCAAATGCAGATAACGTATCTGGATGCGTTTTTAAGACATTCTCAATATCACCCGCAACTTTTTCCAACACATTTAAGTCTTCACCAGACACCTTGATACCAATCGGTGTTTTAATGCCTGTAGATAACATATCAATACGCGTTTTAATGGGATATGTCCAAGCATTCGCCACACCTGGAAAGTTGATTGCCTTATCCATTTCAGCCATCAGTTCCTTGGTTGTTTTGCTTGGATCGGGCCATTCATCTTTGGGTTTCAAGCGAATGGTCGTTTCCATCATAGATAGCGGTGCTGGATCGGTAGCTGTTTCAGCACGCCCCACCTTACCAAACACATGATGAACTTCAGGGAAAGTTTTAAGAATTTTATCGGTTTGCTGAAGTAATTCTTTGGCTTTGGTAATTGAAATACCTGGATACGTGGTAGGCATATACAATACATCACCTTCATCCAATGGTGGCATAAACTCAGAACCTGTCTTCATCACGGGATAAGCGGTAAAAGCAAGTAATGTCAACGCTAGTACAAGCGTAATAGCACGCCAGCGTATGGCCAAGTTTAATACCGGCGCATGCAGTTTCTTAAGCCATACATTAATGAAGTTATGCTCTTCACTGGGTATTTTTCCGCGAATAAGCAAACCCATAAGAATCGGCACTAGAGTAACAGCAAGCAATGCTGCTGCCGCCATGGCATAAGTCTTGGTAAATGCTAATGGCGCAAACAAACGACCTTCTTGCGCTTGCAGCGTAAACACAGGCAAAAAAGACACTGTAATAATCAATAAGCTGAAAAACAGTGCTGGGCCAACCTCTTTGGATGCTGCACTTACTGCATCCCAGCGGGCTTTCATGCCTGCTTTTTCATCCAGTTTTTCCAGATGTTTATGAGCATTTTCGATCATCACAATAGCACCGTCAATCATGGCTCCAATGGCAATAGCAATACCGCCCAACGACATAATATTCGCCGATAACCCTTGCCAACCCATAATTAAAAATGCAATCAGAATACCAATAGGCAAGCTGATAATGGCTACCAGCGCACTACGCACATGCATCAAGAAAACCAAACAAATAATCGCCACCACAATGGATTCTTCGATTAGCTTTTCCGTCAAGTTGTCGACAGCCCGCTCAATCAAATCACCACGGTCATAAACAGGTACAATTTCAACACCTTCTGGCAAACCTGCTTTCAATTCTTCAAGCTTCTCGCGTACCCGCTCAATGGTTGCTAAAGCATTCTCACCAAAGCGCATAATCACTACAGCACCAGCAACTTCGCCTTCGCCATTAAGTTCAACCAAGCCCCTACGAAGTTCAGGTCCTAAATGAATATTGGCAATTTGTTTTAGAAAAATTGCTGTGCCATTGTCATCCACACCAACAGGAATCATCTCTAAATCATGTAGACTTTTGATGTATCCCAAACCCCGCACCATGTATTCCGTTTCACCCATTTCAACCAAGCGACCACCCACATCATTGTTGGAGCGTTGAATCGCATGTTTAATTTTAGATAGCGGAATATCATAAGCCAACAACGCATCGGGATTAAGTTCTATTTGATACTGTTTCACAAACCCGCCAATCGAAGCTACTTCCGATACGCCCTCTACTGTTTGCAAGGGGTAACGCAAATACCAATCTTGAATGGATCGAAGATGTGATAGGTCGTGTTTTCCGCTCTTATCAACCAGTGCATATTCGTAAATCCAGCCCACGCCCGTCGCATCAGGACCCAGCTTGGGAGCCACACCTGTTGGCAAGCGGTCTGAAGCATAATTTAGATACTCCAATACACGCGTCCGTGCCCAATACATATCAGTGCCATCTTCAAAGATCACATAAACCATGGAAAAGCCGAAAAATGAATAGCCACGTACTACTTTGGTATTCGGTACAGACAACATCGCCGTAGTTAGCGGATATGTCACCTGATCTTCTACCACTTGTGGGGCTTGTCCTGCAAAGTCTGTAAATACAATAACCTGAACATCTGACAAATCAGGAATCGCATCCAACGGCGTATTTTTCATAGCTTGAAAACCAGCAAAGGTAATCAAAACTGTTGCAATCAGCACCAAAAAACGATTTTTAATGGATGCATCAATGAGCGAACGAATCATAGTTGTTTTCCTTTATACGCCAATATTGAAACAGCTAAGCTCATTACATGCCCTCCATTTTCATGCCATTCATCTTCACCTTATCAGACATATCCATATCACTAGGCATTTCCATACCTTCCATCTTCATGTCAGTAGACATTTCCATGCCATCCATCTGC
>CAYPXU010000001.1:35065-44791 GCA_964414875.1 uncultured Zetaproteobacteria bacterium
CATTTCCATACCTTCCATCTTCATGTCAGTAGACATTTCCATGCCATCCATCTGCATATCATTTTCTACAGGCTTGGCTTGTGTTGCTTCCATCATTTTGGCAGTGGCTTCTTTGAGTTTGGACTCAGAATCAATTAGGAACTGGCTAGATGTCACAACAATCTCTCCAGCCTTCAAGCCCTCAATAATTTGCGCTTGACCTTCTGAATCAATACCAACAATCACCTTACGCGGTTCATATTTTCCAGGTCCTCGTTGTACAAACACCTGTTCCTGCTCGCCCGTTCGCACAATAGCTTCCGAGGGCACAATCACAGCATCAATTTGTTTACCTGCTTTCACGACTACATTGGCAAACATGTCAGGTTTTAATGCAAGTTCAGGGTTATCAAATTCCAAACGCATTTTTACCGTGCGCGTCTTGGCTTCCAAATAAGGGTAAATATAAGTCACTATACCTGTAAAGGTACGGCCTGGAATACCCGCAACCTTCATATCTGCCATATCCCCTTCACGCACCCAAGGCAAGTCATCCTCATACAAGTCCACAATCACCCAAACACGGGATAAATCAGCAATCATATAAAGCTCTGTACCAGGCGTGATGCGTTGACCATCGCGTGCACCTATATTCATCACTATGCCTTCAAAAGGTGAATGAATATGAACGCCTTTCATCACTTTTTCATCACGCTTTAACTGCTCGATTTGATGCTCAGGAACGTCTAGAAATTCCAGGCGCTGTTCCGCTGAACGAAGCAGGCTTTCGGCACCTTTGCGTATATCCTCAAACGGGCTATTTTTCAACATTTCCACATTATTTAGAGCAAGCAAATACTCTTCCTGTGTTGCGACCAACTGCGGGGAATAAATAGACATCAAACGTGTGCCTTTATGAACATGCTCACCCGTTTTATCAATCATCATTTTTTCTACCCAACCGTCATACTTGGGATGCAAACGAGCCACACGCTCCTCATCATAGGTTACACGACCAACCGTACGGATGGTTCGCGACAAGGTTTCCAATTTTGCTCTGATAGTGCGAACACCGATATTTTGAACCACTGTAGGGTTGATTGTAACCGTACCTGCAGGTGCATCACTATCTCCCCCATCATCTGCATAGACAGGAATATAATCCATACCCATATTATCTTTAGCAGCTATAGGAGAGGTAACCGCAGGATTCATTGGATTACGGTAAAATAAGATTTTCTTTTCTTTGGGCTTATCTTCATCAGCATAAACAGCAATATAATCCATACCCATATTATCTTTGGCTGGAACTGGTGAGGTGACACTTGGATTCATCGCATTACGATAAAAAAGAACCTTACGATCATCCTCTTTCGTCATTGATGTTGAACTACCACCCTGTGAAGCAATCCAATATCCACCACCTGCACCTAGAAGTAATGTGATGATTGCCGTAATTAATATTTTTTTATCCATGTTGTTAACCGCCTATATTTATTTGATACACTATTTAGTTTAAGAAGATAATTTTGTTTGTGTTCGAATACGATACAATGATTGCACGGGTGAAATTGCCACAATACCATCACCTTCAGCACCAATATAGGCTGCTTTCATCATCGACTCGGCAACATCTTCAGCCTGGTCTGTTTCGATATAAATCTCGATTCGTGCGTGATGACTTGTTTGGTCTTGTGTATAAAAGTTTTTATATTCACCACAGCCCTTCACAGAAGTTACGGTGAAACCACCAACGCCTTTTTCTCGAAGTACTGATTCAACACTATCCAACATGCTTGCTTGGAAAATCGCTGTGATTTTTCTCATTGCCATAGGACACTTACTCATAATCCAGTCTCCTTCACCCAAATTATTGATTGTTTATTCTGGAGCATTTTTCTTCTCCTTGAGCTGTAATACCAAACCGTAAATAACTGGCAGTACCAACAAACTTAAAATAGTCGTTGTTACCATGCCGCCAAGCATAGGGGCTGCGATACGTTGCATCACATCTGAGCCTGTTCCTGAACCCCACATGATGGGCAACAGTCCAGCCATCACCGCTGTTGCCGTCATTGCAATAGGGCGAACACGTTTACTTGTACCACTTTTAACCGCGTCCATAATTTCCATGGAGGTCAGTCTTGCACCTTTCAAGTTACGCTTCTCATTAACTTCTTGATCGATAAAGGTGAGAATCAATACACCAATTTCAGTCGCTACCCCTGCCAAAGCAATAAACCCAACCGCTACAGCCACTGAAAGGTTATAATCCATCCACATCACGAACCAAAAACCGCCGACCAGCGCAAATGGAACAGAGATGAGCACAACAAGTGGTGTGGTTACATTTTTAAAGTTAAAAAATAACAATAAAAATATCAGTGCAATGGTCAGAGGAATAACCATTTTCATCTTGGCAGCAGAGCGTTCCATGTATTCAAACTGCCCCGACCAAATTAAAGTATAACCAGCAGGCATCTCAACCTTGTCTTCAATCAATTGCTTAGCAACGGCAACATAACCACCAATATCACTGGTTTTAATATCCACATAAATCCATGCATTGAGCCTTGCATCTTCACTTTTAATCACTGGAGGACCTTTTTGCATCGAAAGGGTTGCCACTTGCGACAAAGGAATTTGTGCGCCACCAGGTGTTGCTACCAGCACACGTTTCAGACTATTCAAATCACTACGCAAAGCTCGTGGGTAACGTAAATTAATGGGGTAGCGTTCCAAACCTTCCACGGTGTATGAAATATTCATGCCGCCAATCGCCGACTGAATCACATCTTGCACTGCCTTGATAGTCAAACCATAACGTGCGATTTCATCACGCTTGATCTTGATATCAAGATAGTTCCCACCCACAGCCCGATCACCAAATGCCGATAAAGTATCTGGCAGTGTTTTTAAATGTTTCTCAATATCCTCAACAATATCTTGCAATACATTGAGATCAGGTCCTAACACTTTGATTCCGATGGGTGTTTTAATACCTGTCGAAAGCATATCAATACGTGTTTTAATGGGATAAGTCCACGCATTGGCAATGCCAGGAAACTGAATAGCTTTATCCATCTCACCCATCAAAGCCTTAGTAGATTTTGTCGGGTCAGGCCATTCCTCTCTGGGAATTAACGTGATTAAGGTCTCAATCATTGATAAAGATGCTGGATCCGTTGATGTTTCGGCGCGCCCTACTTTACCAAACACATGATGTACTTCAGGAAAGGTTTTTAAAATACGGTCGGTTTGCTGCAACACCTCTTTGGCTTTGGTAATCGATACACCTGGAAACATGCTCGGCATATAAAGAATATCACCTTCATCCAAGGGCGGCATAAATTCACTACCCAGCTTAGACAATGGGTATGCCATACTGACCAACAAAACAACAGATAATGCCAATACTATCCAACGAAATTTGATACTCACATCCAACAATGGTTTATGCACATACGTTAATAAGCGGTTCACGGGGTTCTTCGCTTCCGGCATAATTTTTCCGCGAATAAAATAACCCATCAACACTGGAACCAATGTCACTGCCAATAAAGCCGCTGCTGCCATAGAATAGGTAGCTGTAAATGCCAACGGTTTAAACAAACGACCTTCTTGAGCTTCCATGGTAAAAATAGCCAAATAAGACACCGTAATAATTAACAATGAAAAGAATAATGCTGGTCCCACTTCTTTAGATGCTTCCGTCACCGCAGCCCATCGTTCTTTAACCGTTAATTCGGAACCTTTGTCTCGCTCTCGATATTCCAAATGTTTATGGGCATTCTCAATCAGCACAATCGCACCATCAACCATGGCTCCGAGCGTAATCGCGATACCACCCAAAGACATAATATTGGCAGCAATGCCCTGTGATTGCATCAGAATAAAAGCAATCAAAATACCAAGTGGTAAGGTGATAATTGCCACCATTGCTGAGCGGACATGCATCAAAAACAACATGCACACCAATGAAATAACAATAAACTCTTCAATCAAATTGCTTCGCAAATTTTCAACAGCGCGCTCAATAAGACCGCTACGGTCATAAACAGGAATAATTTCAACACCTTCAGGCAAGCCTTTTTTAAGCTCTTCCAACTTTGCTTTGACAGCATTAATCGTTTCAAGTGCATTAGCACCATAACGAATAATAACCACGCCACCAGCCACCTCACCTTCACCATTAAGGTCTGCTAAACCACGACGTAAATCCGGGCCTAGATGAATATGAGCAAGGTCTTTTAAATAAATCGGTGTGCCATTGGCATCCGCATCCACGGCAATACTTTCAAGATCCTGAACCGATTGAATATAACCCAGACCACGCACCATAAACTCTGACTCGGCCATTTCGATAATCTTGCCACCGACATCGCTGTTGGAATCTATCACTGCCTGTTTAATCTTCGCTAGGGAAATTCCATAAGATAATAATGCGTCGGGATCCACAGTAATTTGATATTGCTTGACGTAGCCGCCAATCGAAGCAACTTCAGACACGCCCGAAACAGTCTGTAGCTGAAAACGCATATACCAGTCTTGGATGGATCTTAATTGGGATAAATCATGTTTGCCTGTTTTATCTACCAAAGCATATTCATACGCCCAGCCCACTCCCGTTGCATCAGGGCCAAGCGTTGGTGTAACAGAAGGCGGCAAGCTCTTTGCTGCATAATTCAAATATTCAAGCACCCGTGAGCGTGCCCAGTACATATCTGTATCATCTTCAAAAATAATATAAACAAAAGACAGACCAAAAAAAGAATACCCACGTACAACCTTGGCATAAGGCACTGCTAACATGGCAGTCGTCAGTGGATAGGTAATCTGATCTTCTACAATTTGCGGGGACTGACCCGGATATTCGGTAAAAACAATCACCTGCACGTCAGAAAGATCAGGAATAGCATCAAGAGGCGTATTCTTCACAGCCCAAACTCCAGCTACTAGTAAAAATGCTGTGGCAATAAAAACCAACAAACGGTTCTTAATTGAGCTGCCAATAATTGCGGCGATCATTGTACTGAATGACCAATAGCAGCGTCCAAACTCGCCAGACTCTGATTGGCTTCTGCCAATACTTTCCAGTATTGGGTCTCGTAGTTATACAGCGTGACTTGCGAACGTACTAAATTAAGAAAATCGACTTTATTCACTTGGTAGCCTGCAAGCATAGAAGCCACCGTTTGTGTAGCTTGAGGAATAATGCCTGTTTTAAATAAAACAGTTTGATCTTTGGCACGTTGATAGGCAGCTAAAGTTTGCGAAACTTCCGCCAATACAGCCTCTTTAGCATCCTGAGAAGAGAATTCTGAACGCGCCAATTCAGCTTTGCGTTGATCCAGTTGATGATCTTGTTTGGAACTTGTAAAAAATGGCAGCGTCATGCTTAAGCGAATGCTCGAAAGATCAGGTCTACTTTGATTGTTTACAGGGTTTATACCACTACGAAAGCCATAGGCTCCACCAAGGTTAAAGTCAGGATAATAATCCTTTTCAGCCAAGGCCATACGATCATGAGCGGCATCAATAAAACGCTCATGCTTGGCAAGTAGCGGGCGATTCTTTAACGCCAATTCAGCCAACTCAGATTCACTAGCAAGATCTGGAAGGCTTTCATCCGCAATCAGTGGCAACCTTATACTTAAACGAGCGGGGCGATTCAACAATGCATTGAATCGAGCTTCTTGCTGTTTGCGGGAAGATTTCAGCTGAATAGCCACATCCAAAAGTTTGGAAAGCTCCAATTGCGCCAGCAACACATCTTGCTGCAAACCTTGGCCAACTTTGTACTTTGTCTCGGCAATGCGGATAAATTGCCGCAAAAGTTGTTGATTCCGATAAACCGTTTCAATCGCATGATCTAGGTAAAATATATTCCACCAACTACCTTTCACACTGGCAATGAGTTTTAATTTAAATTCATCAACATCCAAACTAGCTGCATCAGCCATGTAATCGGCAACCGAAGCTCGTAAACCAAGCTTGCCAGGAAAAGGAATTGCCTGTGAAAAACCCACTTGCATTTGAGTCATATTTTCAGCTGTCGTTGAGAAGCTATCAACAGGTAAATTTAACGCATTTAAGCTAAGAACTGGGTCTGGCAAACTACCCACTTGCGCAGATACATTAGCCATCGCTTCTGCTCGCCTGCCTGTAGCAGACAAACCAGGGTTTTGTTGCACAGCAAGCATTTCAGCTTGCTTAAGTGTTAACAACTCGTCTGCCACACTAAAATTAGGCAAAACAAGCACTAAAAAACTAAATATATATGGGGTAAATACACGCTGCATTCAGATAACCTCCTACAAAATTTTCATGCGGAAACGCGAACATGCGCAACCACCTACACCATGATAGTGCAAAATAAAGTAGTACGGTTAAATCAGATTAAGATGCGTTGGGTTGTTTGGTAAAGAAGGGAAAAACTATGAGGCAGTGCATTGTCATCAACTAAGCTGGATATAGCCGAAGTTGATAATGCAGGCATTTCAGGCAACACAATAATTGCCAATAATACAGGAACCATATCCGAAGTAGCTTGGACAGAAGCAGAAACAGCCATATCAGGCGTATCGCAATGGTTACACGCCGACATTTCATGACTCGTTGTATGAGCCGCATCAGATACATGCGAGCTGACCACACGTTCACTATGACAGTGTGCCGTTGCTGAAACATTGCGACTCATGGAGTCAGCATTGGCTGTCGAAATACATGCCGCAGAAAGCAAAAGCTGTGCAATAAACATCATAAGCATCGACTTAGAAAAAGTCGACTGCCAACGTGTACGTTTTGAGTTCATCCACAACATATGCGAAAGACTAGTTCAAGCAAGATTAAAAAACAATGAAACTTGACGATACCAACACCTTGCTTACGATGGCGGCATTGTGAATCAAGCAACTGATAACCCACTAGTACAAGCCATTGCCCTGTGTCAGGATGATATGACAAAGGTAAACGCCTGCATACATGAGAATTTGACATCTGATATTATGATGATTCCTGCTATTGGCCATTATATTGTTGGCAGTGGTGGCAAACGTTTGCGTCCCTTACTGTGTTTGTTGATTGCAAAATTATTTCGCTATTCGGGTGAGCGGCATATTCCCATGTCGGTGGTGGTTGAGTTTATTCATACCGCATCATTGTTGCATGATGATGTGGTTGATTCATCTGATTTGCGCCGTGGCAACCCTTCTGCCAACGATGTTTGGGGCAATCAAGCCAGTGTTTTGGTCGGTGACTACCTATTCTCAAGAGCCTTTCAAATGATGGTCGCGGATAAAGATATGGCGATGCTTGCCCTTATGTCCGATGTCACCAATGCCTTAGCCGAAGGTGAAGTATTACAATTATCTCGTACGTTTCATTTGGAAATGACCGAAGAAGAATGTCTGGAAGTCATCGAGCGCAAAACAGCTGTTTTATTTGCGGCAGCGGCAGAAGTCGGGGCACATGTATCGGAGCAAGATGATAAAACTGTACGAAAAATGTCTGAATATGGCATGTGCTTGGGTGTTGCCTTTCAATTGATGGATGATGCATTGGATTACTTGGCGGAAGCCGAAGAAGCTGGCAAACCTGTAGGGCATGATTTGGAAGAAGGTAAGATTACCTTACCATTGATTCATGCCATGCATCAGGATAAAGAGCTAGCACAACGTGTTGCTGATATTTCAGAGCGTGATGGCTACGAAGGCGATGATCGCGACTGGATTCGCAACAAAGTTCATCAATATCAAGGCACTGAATACACCATGCAACGCGCCAATGATTACGCCGAGCGCGCCAAAGCCTTGCTTCCTGAATCTGGCGATGCTGAAATTTTAAAGCTATTAAAAGATTTGGCAGGCTTTTCTGCTCAACGGATGTATTAACCTCTAACTAAATAGCTATAAGCACAGATAAACACCGATAAAAGAATGTAGCCCTCCCACTTCTGGATCGCCGTCTTATCACAAGATCGGAATGACAGATCAAATAAGCTCTATTCAGTTTTAGGTTCAGCTTTCTCCAGCCGCCTAGCAATAAAAATACCTGCTTCAAATAAAACATACATAGGCACAGCCAACAATGTTTGTGAAATAATATCGGGCGGCGTCAAAACTGCCGAAAAGATAAACGCCCAAACAATCACATAACGACGTTTGGCTGTTAGATCTTCAATATCTACAATACCGAACTTCACAAGTACTATCACCACAATCGGCACTTGAAAGCTAATACCAAAGGCAAATAGCAGTTTCAAAACCAGTGATAAATACTCTTTGATGGCAGGCATAGCCTGAATGGTTTCAGTAGAAAAACCTAAAAAGAATTCAAATATAACAGGAAACACAGCATAAAATGCAAAAGCCCCACCCGTAAACAATAAAAGTAGACTAGCTACAAAAAAACCTAGAAAAGCTTTTTTCTCATGTTTATATAGACCTGGTGCAATAAACGCCCAAGCTTGGTAAAAGGTGATCGGCGCAGTCACAAACAAACTCAAAACCAACGATATTTTTAAATAGGTAAAAAACACATCGGGGGCATTCAAAAAGATAAGCGGTGTACCAGGCGGCAAAGCAGCGCGCAAAGGCATTGCCATAAATTCAAAAATCGCACTCGAAAAGTTCATCAATACAAACACACCAATAACATACGCTGCAACAGCGATAGTGAAACGCTTTTTCAACTCATATAGGTGTGAAAGAATGGTCGGAGGGGTATTATTTTCGGTCTGTGTCATCGGGTTTCTGTGTAGATTTCATGCCACTCAAAGCATCATCTAATTGCTCACCTAGCTGCTCACTCAAGGCATCTTTAACTTCTTGCATGGGTTCTTTTAGCACTTGCGTTTCGGCATCAATTTGTTGTTTTACTGTCGATATCCAAGACCTGCCTTGGCGAACCATTCGCCCAATTTGCGCGAAAAATTCAGGCGTGCGTTCTGGACCTAAAATTAAAAAAGCCACGGCTCCAACAAGCAAAAGTTCAAAAAAGCCTATATCTGGCATCGTCTAATTAATGCGTAATATGCTTTTTAGAGTCTTCTGTCTTATCATCGGCATCTGCTGACTTATCGCTGATATTTGTTCGAAAACTACGAATGCCTTTGGCCAAACCTTCACCAATCGCAGGCAAACGTTTTGCCCCAAACAAGACAATCACAATCACAAGAATAAGGATCAATTCCATCGGGCCAAGTCCAAACATTATATACTCCATCTATCCATTTTTTTACATAAACAGGCTTGAAATGAACGATGAATATAGCGATGGTATCCAATAACACAATCACAGGAGTCCATTTTGCGCCTATTGCATGTAAGCATGATTATATCTGACTTAAAAAAATCTTCTCATTTTTATGAGGAAATCTTGGGGTTAAAGCGCGATAAGCGACCCAACTTGGACTTTGATGGGCTGTTTTATAAATTAGGGAAACATCAACAATTACATCTCATGTGTGTCCTCAATCCTTATCAAGATGATACTCAGCCCGAGCATGGCGGGCGAGATAGACATATCGCTTTGGCTGTAAATAATTTACAACAAACCTGTGACAAAATGAACCAAGCTAATATCACCTTTACATTAAGTCGCTCTGGTCGAGCCGCATTATTTTGCCGTGATCCTGATGGTAATGTCATAGAGCTGTGCGAGCTATAATCTCAAAAAACTACGTTAAAGCAAACGTAACTATTCAGCATAGTTACAAATGAGAAGTAACGGTTCAGATTATCTCTG
>CAYPXU010000002.1:0-39730 GCA_964414875.1 uncultured Zetaproteobacteria bacterium
ACCGATTTTTGACAGAAAATCATGTCAAGAACTATTATGCTGAATAGTTACAAATGTTTTTCATATGTACTCCTCCATATTTTACACAAGTAGAATATCTACTGCATTAGGACTTAGGTCGATGCTATCTACACATCATTACAGATTTATTTTAATCTAATAACTTTAGCAACAAGAAGAAGTGCTACATCCGCCTGGTTTTACCGCTTCAATGCGTGCTGAAACAACATAATCTTCAACACCGCGTCCTGGTGCCCAATCACGAATAAATTCACGTGTTTCATCTTTAGGTTCTACTACAATCTGCTCAAAGCCTGCATCTCTCATCATAACAATCAAATCATCGACCATGGATGCACCTGCCATACAACCCGCATGCAACACAGGATCATTTTTCATATCATCAGGCATTTCACACGTTGCGACCACATCCGAAATAGCCAAACGACCACCTGGTTTCAAGGCTCGAAAAGCATCACAAAACACCTGCGCTTTATTGGGAGATAAATTAATCACACAGTTCGACATAATCACATCAGCAGTATGATCAGGTACAGGTAAATGTTCAATTTCACCCAAACGAAATTCAACGTTGGAAAACTTTCCTTTTTCGGCATTTTTACGAGCTTTAGAGATCATGGTTGGTGTCATATCAATACCAATCACACGCCCTGCTTCGCCCACTTCATGCGCAGCTAGAAAGGCATCAAAACCACCTCCACTACCCAAATCCATCACCACTTCACCAGACTTTAAGCTAGCAATAGCACGAGGGTTACCACAACCCAAACCCATATCAGCACCTGAAGGTACATTCTTTAAATCTTCTTCTGAATATCCCATACGTGTAGAGACCAGTGTGTTAATCGCCGTATCATCGGAAACACCACAGCAGCTTGCTACTTCACCACAACAAGAGCCATTATTGCTTGCCTCTGCCACTTCCGCATAAGAATCTCGCACATTCTGACGAACATCATCTGCAATTACTTCACTCATTTCTTTACCTCTTTATAACTCAAAATATTTACCTTAAAAAGGTTTGCAATATATCATAACAGGGAAATCGCATTAAAATAAGCAGTGTTTCATTACATTCTTCCAGAAAATCCCATCGCGTCATCCCCGAATACCCCTATCGGGGATCCACTTAGCCTATGGATTCCCGATAACAACCACGGGAATGACGCGTTTTCTTTCATACTTTGGAATAAATATTCCTTAGCCTGCTCCAAAATAACAACTTACATTCATGCTAAGTAATGATTTCTATTTTAATCCGATTGCCCTTGTATATCATAATGCTTATGCTTACTGCTCATTGCTTCGAGGGCAAGGCAAATACGCGCAATGTGCTTCTGCACATGAGCATATGAAACGCAGCTATCGGATAAAGAAGTGGTAAGATTAGTATTACAGCGCGCCGCCACAACTTGAGCCTTGCCCTGCCGTACAGCCATAACAATGATCCATAATGGCAATGGGCATACCTTCCACTTCAACCTCTAACAACTCAGATAAATGCGTTTTCTCTTTGTTCGGCAACGGCAAATCAAGCATTTGATTAAAATCGCAATCATAGACATAACCCTGCCAATCAATACTTAATAGCGAACGGCACATCACGCCATCCACATTAGAAGACTGATAATTATCTTTCAATTGCTGCATATAGTTCTCAAACTCACCCTTAGAAATCAACCAGCTACCAAAACGTTTAATCGGCATATTGGTAATGGTAAATAATTGGTTAAAAACAATATCAAAACGCTCTTTTAATTCTTTTTTATAAGCTACTTCTAACTCAACCTGCGATGGCGGCAACGATGTGCCAGTTGGATTATAAACAAGGTTCAATGTCAAAGCACTGCCTTTCACACCATAACCCAAAGCATTAAGTTTCTTAAGCCCTGCAATACTATCAGCAAACACGCCTTTACCGCGTTGCGCATCTACATTTTCACCCAAATAACATGGCAATGAAGCCGAAACCTCTACCTTATGCTCGGCTAAAAACTCAGCCAAGCCTTCATAGCCTGCTTCACTTAAAATGGTTAAATTGCAACGATCAATCACCTGTACACCTAATTTACACGCTGCATCCACCAAATAACGAAAATGCGGGTTCATTTCTGGTGCTCCGCCCGTTAAATCGAGTATTTTGACATCAGATATTCTCAAAAACTCAAGGATGGTATCAATTGTTTCTCGTTGCATAATTTCAGTGCGCCGTGGCCCTGCATCAACATGGCAATGCACACATGTTTGATTGCATAAATAACCTAAATTCACTTGTAAGGTCGTCAATTGACCACGCTTTATGGCAGGGAAATCCGTTTTTTCTAATAAAGGACGGCAGTCATGCATGTATTACAACTCCAAATCAATCTTGTCTAATGTTTCAAAAAATATCAGTCGCCCAGCTTATAAATACCTTACACTTTTGTCATGCTTGCCCAGAAAAAACCATCATGGCCATCACAAGGGTATAAACGCTGTTGCTGCGATACCTTATAACCTTCCAAAACATATTCATTTTCCTGTGGATGTATCGAACACACTGCATAAACCAATGTCCCATTATATTTTAATACACGCATCGCTTCTTTTAGCATCTTTTTCTGAACAGCCTGCAATCCATCTATCGCATCTTTATCATGTAAAAATTTTGCATCAGGATGACGGCGTAAAATTCCAGAGGCAGAACATGGTGCATCCAAGACAATGCCATCCACACAGTTGTCCGCAATTGGCAAGCTTAACGCATCAGCTTGTAACACGGATACACGCTCAACATGCAGGCGTTTTAAGTTTTCCTTCAATCTTGGGATACGCTTGGCATTTAACTCCACTGCCAATAGCGTCACATTTGGAAAACTATGTTGAAGCAATGATGTTTTGCCACCAGGGGCAGCACACAAATCCAGAATAATGCCTTGATTAGGCACTTCCAATGCCAATACCGCCATTTGCGCAGCCTGATCCATCACCGTAAATGCACCTTCATCAAAGTCAGGTAATAAGGGTACATGTGTCCCTACTGGTAATAACACGGCATACGGTGAAAACTCGCCTTTCTCCGCTTCAATCCCCATCGCATGCACCTGCTGCATCCAAACATCACGATTCACAAATACTGCGACACATAAACGTGGTGGCTGTTGTAATGACAAACAAAAATCCTGCACCTTCTCAGCACCCCAAGCATCACGCCACAAGCTATACATCCATTTGGGAAGTTCTGCACGCTGATACGGTTTCAACTTACTCGGAGGCTCACTATTCGCCACTTTACGCAACACCGCATTCATCATACCCGATGCTTTGGGCTGCAACACTTTCATCACTTCCACGCATTCTGATACTGCAGCGTGGCTAGGTACACGCATATGGCGTAATTGATATGCACCCACAAGCAGTGTCATGCGTGCTTCAGCATCAGGTTTTTGTTTTAAAAAACGAGACACATCCGCTTCCAAGGAAAAAAAACGGCGCAGCACTCCCAATACCAATTCATGCAACAGACCTCGATCACGGACATCCAAGTTCGCGCCCAACTGATCCAACATCACATCTGCTTTATATTTCTTTTCCAATACGCGCACCAATGCCTGTACAGCCAACATGCGCACCGAACCTGATTGTTTATGCAACCCCATCACCACCTTTATAAGCAAATAGTTTTATGGGACACCGTAACAGTTGCATCATTTAAGTCAGCAACTGGTGAAAATAAACATGTACTTGCTGCATCGTTTGTTGCAACGCTTGCGGGCTTTTTATGCTTGTGTGTCGACGCATCGTTTCCCACTCTGGGGCTTGGCTATCCAGACTTAACTTACCAATGGATTGCCAAAGCTCAACACGCAAAGCATTTTCCATCTGTCTATACGAGGTATACGTTTCAGCCAACATCTCAAAGGCATCTCGCCAAACTTTCGGTACATTATCAGGCAAGCTTAATAAGCTCTGTACTGTCGAATAATGCCCAGTCTGCTGGGATCTAAATGCCAAACAGGCATATTGAGCCAAAAACTCAATATCTACCAAACCTCCCGCATCATGTTTCAGGTTTATGATTATTTTACTTTTACTTGCCAAGTGTTCCAACATCTTTTGGCGCATTTCCAATACATCCGTAGCAAGCAGTTTTGTATCACGAGGCATAACTAACACTTCTTGCACAACATCCATGACCTTCGCTCTCACATCTTCCGAGCCTGTTACCGCACGGGCGCGGCATAAAGCCTGATGTTCCCATGTATGCGCTTCATACAACTGATAATCATGAAAGCCATCTAACGTTGTTACCAGCACGCCACTATTACCTGATGGACGCAAGCGAGCATCAAACTCATAACCTGCACCAAATGGTGGACTATCTGTTAACTGGCGTATCATTCTACGACCCAATCGTTGCGCCCACTCCCTTGATGATCGCCCATGAATTTCAACATTTGGATCGCCAGCCAATACAAAAACCATATCCAAATCCGATACTAAACCCATTTCACGACTGCCATGTTTGCCCAATGCCAACGCCACCATGGGAAAATCATCTGGCAACTTTAATTGAAATAAACTGGCGCGTAGACAAGTTTGAACTGCTGCATCCGCCACATTTGCCAACCAAGCTCCAATCATGCTTGAGTCAGCCTCATGGGCATCGACTGTCAATGCACACTGCACCCTCGCTTGGTCAACCAAGTGTCCCAAAGAAGCTAGTAGATCGCCTTCATCTTCATGGCACTGCAACGCATCAAGCTTCTCG
The DNA here is from genome assembly GCA_964414875.1 of uncultured Zetaproteobacteria bacterium. Classification (GTDB taxonomy): domain Bacteria; phylum Pseudomonadota; class Zetaproteobacteria; order Mariprofundales; family Mariprofundaceae. Next base: position 4,772 of record CAYPXU010000002.1, read on the forward strand.
CATAAAAACTCAATCTCCGTACCCCCACGCTCACTTGCCAGCGGCCATTCAAGCCAAGATGGGTTCTTTACAATATGTTCAGCCAAATAGCGACTTGCCGATAACACACCGATCAACCACATCAAAGCACCGCGATGTGTCGCCAACAAATCTATCCACGTTGCTCGACCAGCAATAGAATGCAGTAGGTTTGAAAATGCATTCGCAGCCTGTGCCCCATTCACATCATCCAACCAATACGGCATTGCCACACTTAAAATCGTTTCCACTTGTTTACGGCTTCGCTCAGGTAACAAACCGCGCAGCAACTGTTCATCCATTTGCGTGAGAGCCTTTTGCATCATATCACACTTACTTTCATTCAAGGCTGGGTAGTCATCCAAACAAGAGCCTACAAGCCAACTTTGAGAAGCTGCATGAATATCGGTTACAGGTAATATACGTTCAGTAAAAATTTCTTTCACATAAGCACTATGTTTTAACATTGCCTGCTTGATATGACGAATACCCAACGCTTCAGAAAGGTAGGCTTCATAATCATTTGGTAAAACATGCGTTTGCTCACCTTTTCGTGCCTGAACTGCATGCTCAACACGCCGCCAAAAACAATAAGACTCAAATAACCCCTCAGCTTCTTCAGCAGAAAGAAAATCTTTTTGCTGCAATAAATCCAACGCCGATTTTCCTTCTTGCACACGCAGAGAAGTATCACGTCCAGCATGCAGTAACTGCATTGATTGAATAATAAATTCAATTTCACGAATGCCGCCACCACCACGCTTAACATCAAACCCTTCCGCAATTTCTGCATGGCCAGCCTGCATATCAATACGCCGCTTCATATCCGCTAAAGCAGCTACACTGGTGTAATCAAGATAACGTTTAAAAACAAACGCTGAAATACCCTCAATAAAGGCCTTCCCCAAAGCTAGGTTTCCCGCCACAGGTCGCGCTTTGATAAGCATTGCACGCTCCCATGTCTGCCCGTAATCTAGATAATGGGAGAGTGTGGCATCTAAATTTAAGCAAATCGCAGCACCATCACCACCAGGTCGAAGGCGCATATCCACAGGCCAGACAATGCCACATTCGCTTGGTTCAGACATAAGTTTGATAAGCATCCGAGATAAATGATTATAATATTCTTTGGCAGATACACTATTGCGCCCGCCTTGCGTATTACCTTCACCTTGCCAAACAAATAAGGGGTCAACATCCGAGCCTAGGTTCAACTCCTTACCACCCAGTTTACCCAAGCCAATGATACAAAATACACCGCCATTTAACATCCCAAAACGTGGTGCTATTAAGCGCTCTGCCATCTCAACAGCTTGTTGTAAAAGAGCTTCAGCTACATGGGTAATCGATTGATATGAAGCCTCAATATCACCATAAACACCCAACTCCCACCAAATAATATGACGCATGCTTTTTTGTTTAAGAAGACGTAAATGCCGCATGCATTCCGCCAAATCACTACTCGCTAAGGCAGGAAACCAGACTTCACTTTTATCAGGCAAAACTGCATGTACTTCATCTTGAAAAATTGACTGATACTCATTTTCATCTGCCGTGCGCATTAAGCTTTCAAATAAGGGTGAGCAACCCAATAAGCGTTTCGCATTAGCTTGTTGAGAGCTTGGAATCATTGCAGAAAAATCTAACTTCATTCAGCTAGTCTAATAGCACTTTAAAAAAATGCACTGTCATACGTAGATACTATTGCCATATTGTTACAGTAAAAAAAGTACACCACAGCAAGCTATCTCACCAAAAATCTTGGTAAAAAAATATCGAAAAATGCGTAAAAAGTTAGCACTAATATAGAAACAGCAAGTACACGATATAGAAATTTCTCTCTTGTTTTCATCAGAGATATTCGGGTCTTATCAAATGCCATAATGCCCCCTAAATAAAAAAAGCCGCCACCTATGTGACGGCTTTTCAACAAGCATTCTTACTTTTTTAAACGGAGTAATACATTTCCATTTCAATTGGATGTGGACGCATACGAAGCTCTGTTACATCTTCCATTTTCATGGCGATATAAGCATCAATCATATCATCATCCATCACACCACCGACTTTCAAGAAATCACGATCTGCATCCAAAGCTTCTAAAGCTTGATCCAAACTAGAACATACAGTTGGAATCTTCGCAGCTTCTTCTGCTGGCAAGTCATACAAGTTCTTATCAGCAGCTTCGCCTGGATCAATCTTGTTGGCAATACCATCAAGACCAGCCATCAACAATGCCGTAAACGCCAAATATGGGTTTGATGAGCAATCTGGGAAACGCACTTCAATACGACGTGCTGGATCAGAATTGACCACAGGAATACGAATAGAAGCAGAACGATTACGGTTTGAATAAGCCAACATCACTGGCGCTTCAAAACCTGGAACCAAACGTTTGTATGAGTTGGTAGAAGCGTTGGTAAATGCATTCAATGCACGGGCATGTTTGATGATACCACCGATATACCACAAAGCTTCTTGAGAAAGGTTGGCATACTTATCACCTGCGAATAAGTTCACACCATCTTTCCAGATTGATTGATGCACATGCATCGCAGTACCGTTATCACCATAAATAGGCTTCGGCATAAATGTTGCAGTTTTGCCATAAGCATCAGCAACATTATGCACCACATATTTGTACCACTGTGATTTATCAGCCTGCTCAATTAACTCACCAAATTTCATTGCCAATTCGCATTGACCTGCAGTCGCAACTTCATGATGATGGCATTCCATTTCCATGCCCAAGTCTGTCATGACCAATGACATATCATTACGCATTTCATGCAATGTATCTACTGGCGGAACTGGGAAATAACCACCTTTCACTTTAGGACGATGACCAGTGTTGCCACCTTCATATTTGGTATTGGAATTCCATGCAGCTTCTTCAGAATCAATGGTATAACCACAAGAACCCATTTCGTTGCTATAACGCATACCGTCAAAAACAAAGAACTCTAATTCTGGGCCAAAATATACTGTATCCGCAATGCCAGCAGACTTGATATATTTCAAAGCACGTTGTGCTACTTGGCGTGGACAACGGTTGTAATCTTGACCCGTAATCGGATCGATCACTTGAGAAACAAGTACCAATGTCGATGCTTCAAAGAAAGGATCAATGCGCGCACTTGCGGGATCAGGAATCAACGCCATATCTGAGTTGTTGATCTCACACCAACCCTCAATTGAAGAGCCATCAAAAGCAAAACCATCTTCAAAACAATCTTCATTAAATGTATTAATTGGAAATGTTACATGCTGCCATTTGCCTTTGGTATCCGTAAAACGAACATCCACAAATTCGCATTCATTCTCTTCGACTAATTCGAAGACCTTTTTAATCGCGTCGCTCACAACTATTCTCCTATGGGGGGGTAAGTTTTGCCCATGCAAATAAGCAGGTGGAACGATACACGCCTCTCATAAATTCACAATGTTTGAATCTAAGAAAGTCATGCCTAACCGTAAAGCTTATGCTTTGGGGTGTAGCATGGATGTTGGGTCAAGCAACGCATCTAACTCTACTTCAGAAAACACGCCCTGCTCCAAACAAAGCTGACGTACTGTTTTGCCATCTTTCACTGCCTGCTTAGCAAGTGCGGAAGCCTTATCATAACCCATCATCGGGGCGAGCGATGTCACCATGCTCATGCTCCATTCAATCTGCTGCTCACATTTCTCACGATTCGCCTCTAAACCTGCAATACATTTATCTGCAAACATCATCACCGCGTTGGCTAAAATAGATTCTGACTCCAAAAGGTTATGTGCCATCACAGGCAACATGACATTCAAATCCAGCAAACCCGAGGCACCACCAAAAACAATCGCAGCATCATTGCCAATCACTTGCGCACAAACTTGTGCCATAGATTCGGCAATCACGGGATTCACCTTGCCTGGCATAATGGATGAACCAGGCTGCACAGCAGGAACACTAATTTCACCCAAGCCGCAACGTGGCCCCATATTCAAAACACGCACATCATTGGCAATTTTCACCAACGACACCGCCAGCGTCCGCAATGCGCCAGAGAGTTCTACCGCTGCATCTTGCGCAGCCTGCGCTTCAAAGTGATTTTCAGCTTCAGAGAATGGAATATCATAAAGACTTGATAACTCCGCAGCCATGTGTGCGCCAAATTCAGGGTGCGTATTCAAGCCCGTGCCAACAGCCGTTCCACCTTGCGCCAGCTCTGTAAGGCGCGGTAAACAAGCCTCCAAGCGAGCCATACCAAGCTCAACTTGGCGTGCCCAAGAAGATATTTCTTGCCCCAATGTAATCGGTGTTGCATCCATCAAATGTGTACGCCCAATTTTCACCACATCCATGGTCGCATCAGATTTTTGCTGCAAAACAGCATGCAAATATTTCAACGCTGGCATGAGTTGATGTATTAATACATCCGCTGCCGCCACATGTATGGCTGTCGGAATCACATCATTGGATGATTGCCCCATATTCACATGATCATTGGGGTGAACTTTCGTCAAAGGCTCCAATTGTGCAGAGCGGTGTGCTACCACTTCATTGGCATTCATATTGGTCGATGTACCTGAACCCGTCTGGAAAATATCCAATACAAAATGATTATCCCAATCACCATTCGCTACTTCAGATGCTGCTTTTTGAATCACCTTGCTAAGCGATACATCCAACTTACCCAAACCTGTATTAACCTTGGCCGCCGATTGTTTAATATTCCCCAAAGCTTTGATAAACATGCGTGAAAAACGTAGATCTGAAACGGGGAAATTTTCAACTGCTCGTGCTGTTGATGCACCATACATTGCATCCATTGGCACCTGCATTTCACCCATCGAATCACATTCAGTCCGTGTTTGTTTAGCCATTATTCCTACCCTCACTCACCCTATTCTTCGCAACCATTCTAAGCACGTTTTAACCATAACATCGTAACATCATCATCCGCTGCCAGCCTGCCAAAATCATTAAGTTCTTCCTGCAAGCCTTTTGATAGAAGCGCAACATCTGAGTTGCCATGTTCTGCAAACCACTGTTTCACCCTCGCTTCACCAAACATTTCATCTGAATCGTAATCACGTGCCTCTGTAATGCCATCACTATACACCAACAAGGTATCACCCTTTTCAAACATATACTCAGATACTTCAAACTTTAAATCCGTCTGTAAACCCAAGGGTGGTGATGATGCTTCAAATGCCTCAATCTTTCCATTCCTACACAACAATGCAGGAACATGCCCTGCATTCAACCACAACAAAGAATTCGATTCAGGCTGAAGTTTCGCTAAAAACAGTGTCACAAAACGCCCGCCAGTCAGCGTTTCACAGAGTGTATTATTAACATACTCCACGGCCTTTTCAAAAGGCAGCTCTAAATGTGCCAGTGCATGCAACATAGCCCGTAAATTTGCCACTGTCAGCGCGGCGGGATAACCCTTGCCTGCAACATCCGCAACGACCAACCATACACGACCATCAGGCAATACAATATGATCATAATAATCACCACCCACAGCCTCGCAGCTTTGTTCAAAACCTAATATCTGATAATTTTTAATTTCAGGAACACCTACAGGCAGCATAGCATGGTGGATTTCTTCAGCAATTTCCAGCCCGTGTTTTAACTCTTCACGCTCTCTCAAACCTGCAAAAGCGGTATTCATTCCTTTCGCCAACGTGCCAAACTCATCATCACTCAATACTGCCACACGACCATCATACTGACCTTGCCGCATGCGCTCTAAACCAATAGAAAAACTTGCCATCACCTGCTTTAAAATCTTACCTACCGTAAAAACAAGCCATGCTCCTGCCAATATCAATAAAACAAATAACACACCCGCTTGTAATAAAATAAATTGTTGTTCAGATGCAGTATCTGTGCCCAAAATAAGATAAACAAAGAACGCCAAAATACTGGCTGGCAAAGCACTGGTAATTAAAAAGATAACCCATGGCCGACGTGATATTTTATTCCAGTCTAATATACTACCATAGCCATCATCCAAGGTATGTAGAAATAATCCTTTTCCAGCCAGTTCCGCACGCAAACGAACGCTATATGCCAAGGTTATAGACAATGCCATGCTCGGTGCAAGCACTCCTGCGCCATACAATAATGACAACGCCAAAGCAATAGACATGCGTGGTGTTAAAAGCGTTCCACTTACCGCTGCTCCAACATTCAACACCACAATAAGGTAAATAGCACAGCAGAAACCAGCCATAAAAAAGCCTTTGAAAGCCCGCTTGGGAAGCAATGATATTCCTTGCTCTAAATATTTATGCGATCTTCGCGTTGATTTATCCAACCATGACTGCGCTTCTTTAAGCGGATCATAAATCCAAACTGCTGCACCTACAAACACCACTGAAAATACAGCCAAATCAGTCAATGACAACCACCATGGTATGGCAATAGATGCACTATCACCAAACATCCGCATCACCCATTGGACAGCAATAAAAACCACCAAAAGTGGCCATAAAACAACAATAAAACGCCATATAGAGAGTTTATATTCTAACATGCAGCCACTTTAGCATAAAAAAAGGCGGATGAAATAACTTCACCCACCCTCATAAAAAACATCTAACGCAAGCCGCTATATATATCTGCATCATAACAGTCGTTATTACCTGCTATGTAAAAGTCTAAACTATGGGTTATTTTTGACATATTGCAGTGCTTCCAAATGCGAAGGAATACGAATCAACACCTTATTATAAACACTTTTAGCCAACAGTACTTTACCTTGCCATGCATAAGAGCGCGCCAAATAAACCAAAGCATTGGCATCAGTTGGGTAAAACGCTGAAACGGTGCGGGCATGCTTCTCCAGATCCTGCCACTTCTTTAACCCTTCTTCACACACCAACAGCCGCGAGTGCGCGGTGTAGTTTAACGGTGCTTGTGCCAATACCTGATTAATATATCCCATAGCTTCACGCCATCGTTGTTGTGCTATCAATGGTAATGTGATGCCAAGCTTTGCATCAATGGAACGTGGATTTTGCTGCATGGCTTTTTTATAGCTTCTAGCCGCATCATTAAAATTACCCTGCAAATAATTCAGCCATGCATAACGTAATGTTGCAAACTCACTGCGCTCGCCTACACCCATATATGGAAGCAACAATGCCGCAGCTTTTTCATACTCACCACTGGCTTCCATTGTGTATGAGCCCAGCCAATCATTTTTAATTTCTTTACTAAAAGCAATACCTGTTGAGCTGAGTATTAAAAAAACACCTGCTATATACTTAAACATATCTAATATATCCCCTTACCACTGTGTTGAAAGATCAATGTATGCATAACGATTATTGTAGCTATCGTTAATCGTCTTATCCAAATATTGCTCATTACCACCTGCCAACATCAAGTGCAGTGATTGTGATAATCTCCATTGCAAGGCTAGCGATAGCGAACCTTTTTGAACATCAGCAAGGTTATACACTGCTGCAGCATCACCATCGACAGCATAAATACGATCACCAAACAAACCAGCAAGCTGCACTTTTTCTAATCCTAACCATGCATCAGGAGCAAGCCAATGCATCCACTTTACATCCGCTGCCGATGTACGGCTTACATTTTGAGCCCGTAACTTATTCGATGGCTTGATAAAATAACCACGAACCTGCAACCAATCAGCACCATCATTAAAGCCCATACCCAATGTTGGTGTCCATTGATCTACTGTAAGGTTGTTTTTATAGCTTGAACGCGCATAACCCAAGTCAATATAAAAAGTTTTGCTATAATTTAAAAATGAGATTTGAGGAGCAATAACATTCACATTATCCGTATTTCCCGTCGCATCATTATTATTAATACCATGACCATCCACACGTAATGTTAGTGGTCCAGAAAGTGCATCCAAATATACGTTATAATGGATACTTCCATAAACCGACTGCTGATTTAACGTGCTACCAGCATTAAATGTCAGTTTGGTGTAATTACCACCCAATGAGAAACCACCTTGCTCAAGATAATCCGCACTTACAATAGCCCCTACGCTAAGCAGGGATTTTCGTTTGATTGACCCACTATACTTACCATAGGAGCCTTGAGTGTCAGCTTTTACTTGCCAATCACCACTTTCTGCCAAGGCATTGCCTTGCACCCCCATCATGCCAATACAAAACGCGGCAGTCGCTATCAATGCTTTGATATTCATATATTCTCCTTTATTCAATATCTAACTATTCAGCATAGTTATAAATGCACCTGTCGCTGTTCAGCTTGATGCCTTTATTCTGTCATGCATTCATGTTTCAATTTTCCACGCAGGAATACCTGCATCTGATTTCTGTCCGACTTCCAACAAACGTGCTTCAAGCGTGAAATCAGCACTCTGAAGTAAAATTTCTTTGCATCCGAGGTGAGGCTCTATATGCGCCTGTGTTTGCAGTGCAATACCCTGTTTCCAAGCCAGATTTAATGTATGCTTGCCAGACTGCAACCACTGATGACCATGCCATATACGATCATAATCACTTTGCACTCCAGCCCCCATAGGATAAAATAAACGACTCAATATATATTGTTTCCATGTCACAGGTAAATATTGCATAGAAGGTCTATCTTGCCATGCCATATCGCCTTCATTGAGAGGGGTCAATCCGACAGCCAATAACCAAGCATCAAGAAAAGCATCTTTAGGGCCTTCACGATTATAAAAGCTCAATAACGAATCCTGCTGGGTAAATGCAACACTTGCACCAGAATCTGAACACAGACGTAATTGCCCCGTAAGATTCAAGCTAACATAAAGCTTACACGTGTGATGAACCCCTTGGCTTGTCACTTCATAACGCATTTCCCTTCCAACATTAAGTTGCAAACTGCTTGCTAAAGTTTTATCTACTTTAGGCATGCATACCTTTTCCCCTTCTTTAGGGCGGGCAAAAAGCTTGAATTGATTGCCCTCTTGCCCTTGAACCTGATGCAATACCGTTGTTAAATGAAAAGGATGTGTTGCGCCACCCAAGACATCCCCATATTGCACATGCAGATGTAAATGAGGTTGCGGAGAACGCCCAGAACTACCACACAAAGCAAGACTTTGTCCTGGGTGAACATACGCACCAATTTCAATATCAATGCTTGCTTGTTTAAGATGCGCCAGTAGCACATACAAACCATTATTCAAACGAATGAGAATATGGTTTCCCCAGTTGTTTTCGCTATCAACTTCACCAGGTTTATTATCTGGTAGAGAATCGAGTTTCTTAACCACAAAGCCTGCGACTGGTGAAAGCACGGGTAAAGCAAAACAAAAGTAATCTTCCAGCGTAGCACCATCGGTACGAAAGCTTTTTCCTTCATCAACAATATAAAAGTCCAAAGCATGCTGCCAAGGTTCTTGGTGCGTATGTACGCCATTAAAACCTTGGTATATCTCCCACTCACCATAAAATGGTGGTAATACTGGAACACTAGAAAACTCACCATTTCTGGCAATGGCAAGACGTGAGTTCTCAAAACTTTTTTCAGGTAACTCTGGTGATTCAAGGGTGAGCTGTAACTGACTTGATAAAGGACGCTGCGTGAGTGCCAATAACACAATCAACGATGTTGCCAAAAATGGCAAAGCCATCACAGGCAGACCATATACCAGCATAAAAGTTTCTGATGCAGCGGTAATCAGAGCGGCAATGACTGCCCCGACCATCGCTAATATAAAACTGTGTTTGCTGGGTATAGTAAAAACACCACCCAAAGCCATCGCCACCAAGATAAAGTTAAAACCATTCCATGCGACCAAATCAGGGTGCGGACTACCTGAAAGAAAACTATAAACACTAAAGCCACAAATAAAACCACTAATCGCCAGCCAAGCCAAATAGCGTGAGGTTATCAATATACCTAAAAAAAGTAATAAGCCTGCAACAGGATGCGGGGTAAAAAATGCCGATCCCAGAGCCGTTAAAAATTGATCAATCCATGCATTGATCAATGTTGAACTGGGTACTAATGGCAATAAATAACGCTCTAATGTGCCATAACTATGCGCTGCTAAAGTCACCGTTAGTGCAACAATCACAAAAGGCAAACTCAAGACAGGCACATGCCCCAAACGCCACATCACATCACGCATTGCCACGGTTGCAAACACTGCCAAAACAGCCCCTAGCGTAATCAATACCGCAAGGTGCATATTCAGTTGATAATATGCACCCAACGAAAGACCTACCAACAAGCTGTTATACACATGTAAACCACTTTCAAGATGATTAAACTTGAGTAATTTAGCCGTTACGATACCAACCACTGCCGCCAATATGCCCGCAAGACCTGTATTGGGAAACCATAACGTTGCCAGTAAAAACAATCCGCCAATCCAAGGTTTTTCAGCGAACAAAATGGAGCCATAAGCTCGCAGCAAACCTTGGATTGGGTTTTGTAATAATTTATTGCTAAACAAACTTACGCCTATCGTTTCGTTACGCTGGATAAGTGCTCAGGAATGACTTCTTGAGCTGTCATTACCTGCAAATCTTCAGCATGACGCACAACAGACACCGAACTATCCTCATGAACCATGATAATATTTGGACGATACTCAATAAATTGCATCCATTGGGTATTATTATACGCACCAACATGTCCAAAAATAAGTGAATCACCTACATTCATGGGCGGTAACATCGCTGATTGACGCATAATATCGATATTCATACACAACGGACCATAAAGCACCGTATCTTCTGCCACACCATCCAAAGGACGCGTTGGTGTAATCGGGTGATTATACCAAAAGCCTGTAAATAATAAATTCACGCCCGCATCAATCACCACAGAACGCCGACCATCAGGCATACGTTTATTGGCAATCACCGATGTAACAAGAATTTCAGCATCATCCACCATCGCACGACCACTTTCCAAAATAAGTCGAGGTCTGCCTTTGCCCTGCATATCACGCTCACGTGTGGCATCATTTAAGGCAGTGCAAATAGCTTCAGCATATTGATCAATACTCGGTACCACTTGTTCAGGCGGTAAATAGCTGCCTTGCAATGAATTCATCGATGCAAAACCACCACCAATATCAATACTTTCAATATGGCAGCCTGTTTGTGATTCAACATCATTCATAAATGCACACATAATATGAATTTGTGCCGAATAAGCCCTTGGATCAAGTACAAATGTGCCTAAATGACTGTGTAAACCTGCCAAATTCAGATGCTTGCTCTCACCCAAAATACGCGCTGCATCCATGGCTTGACCCGATTCAATATTAAAGCCAAAGCGGCTCCATGGCTCGGTGTAACCTGTATCAAAATTAAGTCGCATCGTCACATCAACTTGTTTACCCGCTTCTTTGGCAATATCTTCTAACACATACAACTCATCAAGATTATCCAGATGAATGCGCGCACCTTCAGCAACCACACGTTCAAGAATGAATCGCTGTTTATGGGGGCCATTGAATAAAATATGTTTGGCTGGAACACCCAATGAGCGAGCCTTTTCATATTCAAATGCAGAGACTACCTCAGCCCAAGCACCTTCTTGATGAAAGGTTGTGCAAACAGCGCCCAAATAGTTGGTTTTATAAGACCAGCTATAGGTCACAGAAGGATAGCGTGTTTCAAATGCACGCAATAATTTACGCACATTGTTTCGCAAGCGTTTTTCAGAAAGAATAAACAATGGTGAACCGTATTTCTCTAATAATGGCGCAATCGCAACACCTTCAAAACTATCTTGATGGTGGCTATGGCTGACACTACCAAATTTATTCATGGAGCCCATTTGATGCGGTGTCAGCGTTGGTTTACTCCAAACTTGTTTTGTTTGCGTCATGATTTCTCTCCATGTGATGAATTGTCGCTTGCGACAAGATGCCTACCCCTTGCGGGTATACTTTTTTTCACTATTGCCTTCGGCGCATAGCTGCCATACATCGACATGGACTCAAAAGTTCCCAAATCAATGACCGTTTCTTGGGCATAACGAATCATCATCATACCCGTTTTTGCAGGCGTAAATTCCGGCTTTTTATCCAGTATTAAATCCACCAATCCAGCAGGCAGATTACATCCCGACTCAGCTGCCAAATAAATCCAAGCAGGAAAACGAGGGTTTATTTCAATAAGCAGATAATTACCATCAGGCTCTTTAAGCATCTCCACTTCTAAAGGGCCTGCCCATTGTAATTCCTTGGCTAATTTCTCCGCATCTTCACGCAGTTGTTTGTTTTCAACAGTTACACAAGACCAAGCTTTACCTTTATCAGTAACCGCTTGTTTACGCATCATCACGGAGCCTAAAAGCTTGCCTTTGCCATCACCGATGGCTGTTAAATTAACCTCATGCCCTTCCACATAACGTTGCACCAATACTGGGTAACCCCAACTGGCGGCAATCTGACGAAAAGCCTGCGCACCTTCATCCGCACTGTGTACGACAGTAGCATCATAGAAAATACCTTTTACAACCATCGGATATTTCCAGCCATCATCATGGCATTGATAAAAGAAATTCGCGCTGGTGATGGTTTTAGTTTCAGGGTAACGGATACCTGCTTTTTTGGACAACTCACCCAGTCGATCCTTATTGCGGTCGCGTAATTGCGCCATATCAGGAATCAACATGCGAATACCCAAACTTTCAAACTCATGGTGCAAGCGACTAAAACTTAATAATTCAGCATCCAAGCATGGAATCAATACATCAACCTGCTCTTGCTCTTGAATATATTGCATGCGCTCCATCAATTGTTGTTCGCCTGCAGATGGGTAGGGCAGTAAATAGGAAACATCGCAAATTTCTTCTAAATAGAGCCCTGCATCCAACACATCGTAACCCAAGCCAATAATGCGAATATTATCGCCATGTGCCAATCGCAGACAACGCGCCACAGCCAAACCAGGGCCTGGATTATCAGGTTTCGCATTCATGCCTGTAACAGCAATGGTTAACATTCTTTTATCTGACTTACTCATACAAGAAATTTGCGCAACTGCGCTGAGAACTCAGTGATATCACGCTCTGCATCACTGCGATTCACATCAAAATCGGATTCAATGCCTGCAAGCAAATCAGCAGCACTGCTATGATTTTGTAAAAAACGAAGCACATACAACCCTACAGTATTAGCGGTAAAACTTCGCCCACTTTCAGGGTCAAATACAAAACCACTATCATTTAATGCCAAGCGTTGAAGAATCTCTTGTGAAGGAAAGGTCTCCATTTTATTTTGGTCTTTTTCCCAAGGTAATTTGGTCATAAGTAGCTCCTTGTGTTGATTGCGTTGCGGGTTTTCAGGGTTCCAAGCGCGATAAATAGATTGTAATAAATGATCGGTAAGGGCATCAACTGTTAAAAGTGATGAATCCATTTTTACAAGTTCAATATGCGTATGTAAAAAACGCCTGAATTGCTCACGATAATATTCGAGTTGTTGGCGTAAATAGGGTGTATCCATAGGGTTACAACATAAAAAACTTAAGGACACACGATCATTTAATAGTTTTTGTATTAGTTGATGTAAACCACGCTCGCCAATAGCCGTTATCTTGAGAGTTATGCGCAGTTGTTCACCACGGCTATCCAACCAAGCCGCCATCATACTTTCTTTCGAAGAAAATAGACGAAACAATACACCATCAGAAATCCCCGATTCTCGGGATACTTTTTTCGTTGTTAAAAAGGCTAACTGATCTTTATGAGCAATGTCATCAATCGCCTGTAGCACTTGTTGATGACGTTTTTTAGCCGTTTCACTTTTGAATGATATGTCAGACATGTGGCGTATCAAAAATGAAAGCATTCACTTTCACAAGCTTTAAGTTTGTTAACCGATGTCAACTAAGATGATATAAGCTAGCCTATCGCCTCTCCTAGCTAACAAATAAATTATAGACTCAATACATCCTGCATATCATACCAACCAGCGGGCTGCTCTAAAAGCCAGCTTGCAGCACGTACCGCACCTTTAGCAAAGACAATGCGATCTTGCGCAAAATGATTAATTTCAATACGCTCTTCATCGGCAATAAATGTAGCTTTATGATCACCAATAATGTTGCCCCCACGCACCACTGAAAAGCCAATACTTCCAGCTTCACGCCCCCCAGTAATCCCTGCACGGGCATACACCGCAACATCATCTAACTTCACATCACGACCATCGGCTAAAGCACGACCCATTGCTAAAGCGGTGCCCGATGGAGCATCCACTTTATGTTTGTGGTGCGCTTCATAGATTTCAGCATCATAATCACTACCCAACACCTGTGCAGCCTGCTGAATCAAGCTTAAAACCAAATTCACACCCACTGAATAGTTCGCTGCCATCACCACCCGCGAGGCAGAAAGTGTTGCTTTTAATACATCCATTTGTGCAGGTTCAAAACCCGTTGTGCCAATGACCATTGCCATATTCTTCTCTGCAACAAATTTAGCATGTTCCAAGCAGCCTTGCGGAGCTGTAAAATCAATCAACACATCTGCTGGCTCACATTGACTTAAGTCATCTACTAAGCTCACACCCAATGCGCCAATAGCCGCTAAATTTCCTGCATCCGTACCAAGCAGCGCTGAATTTTCACGCTCTGTTGCGCCCACCAACTCTGCACTTTCATAAGCATCAATCGCTTTAACCAACATCCGCCCCATACGCCCTGAAGCACCTGTTACAATGACCTTCATCATTTCACCTCACTTGCCAAATCATCTATAAAGCTTTTAACTTTACCCAAAAAAGAAGAGCGATCTGGATATACTTCATCACCGGTCGCCTCAGCAAACTTTTCTAGGGCTTCTCTTTGTACTTTTGATAACTTTTTAGGCACAGCAATATTCACGCGCACATACAAATCACCCGTTTGGTTGGTTCGCACATCTGGCACACCATGACCACGCAAACGAAACACGCGACCAGCCTCAGTTCCTGCTGGAATACGAATTTTCACATTTCCTGTCAACGTAGGTGCATCAATTTCTGTGCCCAATACGGCTTGTGGAAAGGTAATCGGCATATCACAATGCAAATCAGCGCCATCGCGCTCGAAAATTGCATGCTCTTTCAGGCTAACCACCACATACAAATCACCTGCTGGGCCGCCATGTTCACCCACTTCACCTTCACCAGATACACGAACCTGTGCACCATGATAAACACCCGCAGGCACTTTAATTTTTAGATTCTTGGTAACACGTTTACGACCTGTACCACCACAACTTACACACGGTGATTCAATCTTTTTGCCCTGACCATGACAAGTAGGACATGTACGACGAACAGCAAAGAAACCTTGCTGCATTTGCACTTGCCCGTGACCACCACAGGTCGTACATGGCACAGGATGTGTGCCAGGGCGCGCACCTGAACCATCACAGGTATCGCAATGGGCATGCTTGGGAATATCCAATGCAACTTCTTTGCCCGCAGCAGCTTCTTCAAGCGTTAACTCCAAATCATAACGCAAATCCGAACCACGATTGACTTGCTGTCCACCGCCCTGACCCCCACCGAACATGTTACCAAACACATCACCAAACAAATCACCAAAATCACGATAAGCATGTGAATCTTGGAATCCACCTGCACCAAAACCACCCATTTGAGCATCTACACCCGCATGACCATATTGATCATAACGACTACGCTTATCATCATCGGATAGCACCTCATAGGCTTCCGTTACTTCACGAAAGTTTGCAGCCGCAGCCTCATCATCAGGATTCTTATCTGGATGATATTTCATGGCTAACTTTCGATAGGCACGCTTAATACCATTGGCATCCGCACTTTTTTCTACACCCAAAACTTCATAATAATCGCGTTGTGACACAGGCTATCTCCAAGCTTATATTCTTATTCTATCATACTCTTAAACAACAAGAGGGAGCAAGGTACACCGTACCCGCTCCCTCTCTATCAAGCTATCAACACTTACTTTTTATCATCAACCACTTCTGCATCAACCACTTCTGCATCCATCACGTCTGCACCTTTTGCTCTAGAAGCAGTATCAGCACCCGTTTCTGGTGCTGCACCTGCTGCATCACCAGCTTCTGAAGCAGCTTGTTCAGCTTGCATCTTTTGATACACAGCCTCACCCAACTTCTGTGATTTCTCACCCAAGTTTTCTTCAGCCTTCTTAATCGCCTCAATATCAGAGCCTTCCAAGGCAGTTTTTAATTCTGCCATCGCAGTTTCAATCGCCGCTTTGGTTTCATCATCGACAGCCTCAGCATTTTCTTTCAATGATTTTTCAGTAGCATAATACATCTGATCCGCACGGTTACGGGTCTCAATATTTTCTTTTGCTTTCGCATCTTCATCAGCATGGGCTTCAGCATCTTGTTTCATACGTTCGATTTCTTCTTCGGACAAACCAGAACCTGATTCAATACGAATCGATGTTTCCTTGCCTGTACCCTTATCTTTCGCATGCACATGGATAATACCATTAGCATCAATATCAAAGGTCACTTCAATTTGCGGCATACCACGTGCTGCTGGAGCAATACCTTCAAGGTTAAACAAACCCATTTCTTTATTGGCAGAGAAGATTTCACGCTCACCCTGGGCAATTTTAATGGTTACCGCTGTTTGGTTATCCGCAGCAGTCGTATAAGTTTGGCTCTTTTTGGTTGGGATGGTGGTGTTTTTCTCAATAATCTTATTGAATAAACCACCTTCCACTTCAATGCCCAAAGACAATGGCGTAACATCAAGCAATAACACATCTGTCACATCACCCGTCAAGATTGCGCCCTGAATACCCGCACCAATCGCCACAACTTCATCAGGATTCACACCTTTATGAGGCTCTTTGCCAAAAAATGCTTCCACTTTGCTTTGTACCAATGGCATACGTGTTTGACCACCCACCAATACAACATCATGAATTTCAGATGCTTTCACACCTGCATCTTTCAAGGCTTGTTTACATGGAGCCAATGAATGCTCAACCAAATCTCCTACCAAGGATTCAAACTTGGCACGTGTTACTTTTACCAACAAATGTTTAGGACCTGATGCATCCGCAGTAATAAATGGTAGGTTTACTTCTGTCTGTTGTGCCGAAGACAATTCAATCTTAGCTTTTTCCGCAGCTTCTTTTAAGCGTTGTAATGCCAACTTATCTTGTAATAAATCTACACCATTTTCTTTCTTAAATTCTTCTGCGAGGTATTTAATAAGCACTTGATCAAAATCTTCACCCCCCAAGAAAGTATCACCATTGGTGGCTTTTACTTCAAATACGCCATCACCGATTTCCAAGATAGACACATCAAATGTACCACCACCCAAATCGTAAACAGCAATCAAATGATTCTCTTCAGTTTTATCCAAACCATATGCCAATGCCGCAGCCGTTGGCTCGTTTACAATACGCAATACGTTCAAGCCAGCAATCGCACCAGCATCTTTGGTTGCTTGGCGTTGAGAGTCATTAAAATATGCAGGAACTGTAATCACAGCATCCGTCACAGTTTCGCCCAAATAATCTTCTGCTGTTGTTTTCATCTTCTGCAAAGTGATTGCAGAGATTTCCTGAGGGCTCATCTTCTTGCCATCAACTTCAAGCCAAGCATCACCATTATCAGCAGCTACAATAGGATAGGAAACCAACTCATGGTGATGTTTGGTTTCTTTTGAATCAAATTTACGACCAATCAAACGTTTAACCGCATAAAAAGTGTTATCCGGATTGGTTACCATCTGACGCTTCGCAGCAGCACCTACCAAACGCTCATCCCCAGTAAATGCCACAACCGACGGGGTTGTATTATCACCTTCTGCATTTGGGATTACTTTATGCGTATCACCTTCCATCACAGATACACATGAATTGGTTGTTCCTAAATCAATACCAATAACTTTTGCCATGTTCTTACACTCCTGTACTTCCTAAAACTTTAAATATCTTCTTACTGCATGTATGGGGGTGCTGATTTCTCGATTCAACCCCTGTATTTTCCATTCTCTTTTCTGAACTATTTACCGCTGGATACCAAAACTTGCGCTGGGCGAATCAAACGACCATTTAAGGTATAACCAGCACAATGTTGATTGATCACCGTTCCTTCTGGCTCATCCGATGGCATTTTTGATAAAGCTTCGTGTTTATGCGGGTCAAACTGTTCACCCACAGCATCAATGCGTTCCACATCGAATTTGCCCATCATGCCATGCCATGAATCCAATGTGCGTTGCACACCATCACGCAAGGCTTCTTCCTTACCTTCTTCAACTTCCAAGGCACGTTCAAGATTATCCACCACATCAAGCAAGGCGACTGCAAACTTCTCGACTGCAAACTTGCGTGCATCCACTACTTCACGAGCAGTGCGTTTACGTAAATTATCCATTTCTGCATGCTGGCGAAGCAGTTTATCATTGAGCTCGCTCACTTCATTTTCTAGTGCCTGTATCGGATCAATAGGATCACCTTCTTCATCCACAGTGAGCACATCATCTTCCAATGACACCTCTTCACTCACTTCATCTTTCATGTTTTCTATCTCTTGTTCTTCGATGTCTTGTTTCTTCTTGTTGCTCACAACAATCCTCCATCAATTGGCTACTCGGTTATATAGGTATTGCAAAAATAACTTTCAACCCCCCTACATATATAAATCTCGCACCAACTTCACAGAACTTGCAACTCACATCCTCCACAGCAATATGTGGCAGAATCAAAAACCCAAAAGTAGAGAGCCCACAAGCATGCAAAAGTTAGCCCAGAAAATCGTCCAACATAGTATTTTCGAGCAGTTTATCATTACTATTATCCTTATAAGTGCCGTGCTTATTGGTCTCGAAACATCTACAGATATTATGGGTTCATATGGCGATTGGATACACATCGGAAACCAAGTGGTTCTGGCTATTTTTATCATTGAAGCAGCACTTAAAATATATGCCGTAGCACCTAAACTCAGTGGTTATTTCGGCAAGGGCTGGAATGTCTTTGATTTCACCATTATTGTATTGGCACTACTTCCAAGCACAGGTGAATTTGCCATGATTGCACGTTTGGCACGCTTACTTCGTGTGCTGCGTCTAATTTCAGCTATTCCTGAATTACGTCTGATTGTTTCCACGCTTATACGCTCTATTCCTAGCATGGCGAATGTTATGTTATTGATGAGTGTTATCTTTTATATTTACGCAGTCGCTGGGCAACAGCTATTCCACGAACATGACCCAGAACATTGGCGCAATATTGGCATTTCATTGCTTACATTGTTTCGCATTGTCACCTTGGAAGATTGGACAGATCTGATGTATACTGCCATGGCAATGAATCCATACAGTTGGATTTATTTTGTTTCATTTGTCATTCTAGGAACGTTTGTGATTATCAATTTATTTATTGCCGTAGTCATCAATAATTTGGACGAGGCCAAGCAGGAACAACTCAACTCAATGCGCACACCACCCAGCCGCGATGAGCTATTAAAAGAGCTAGCGCAAACACAAAAGGCATTGGCATCACTGAGTCAACAGCTCAATAATAAAGACATTGATACACTTACCAAGCAATAACCATCAATAACTTATGCCTTAGTTCGGCCTAGACTATAAACCGTGATACCACCTTTTGGATTATGGGTAATATGGTTTTTTCCGTCACCCATACAATTAATTAAACACTTTCAAACGCATAACAAACTGGCGCTTGCCAATGCTAGAGTATCTACCAAGCAACACCTTAGCCAACATCTCTGCCTCTTGATCTACCGCTGCAATCGTCACTTCTTCCCCTAGAGGAATCGTAAGCTCCGTTGCCGCACCTGCTATGATTATATCTTGCTTCTGCTTAAACTTTGGATTTGCATTGTATTGCAAATAAGCATTGGGAGTCACAGGCGTTCCATTCTTACCAAGGATCAATACATTCTGATTATTATCCAAGCCTGATTGATTCACACGTTTCATCCAAGGAATAATATGCACATGTACCAAACCATGACCTGCTAATCTGGCTCGAACATAAAAACCCGTAGTAATCGGAACCAATGCAATACTGCGCTCTTCAATCACACCATAAGCACTTAACCAACGACGTGTTTCACTATTAAACTGCTGAATACTCCCCGTTTCAATGCGTCCAGATTTATTAGCACTCACGCGCAACTGATAACGACTACGACTCGATACATGCTGTAACTGTTGACCCACAGCTAATCGAGCCCATCCCCCAGACAGTGGCGACATCGAAACAGAGCCTGCAATAGAAGCCTCTTCTAGACTCGAAATATCTTCAATTTTTAATTCGATGGTTAATTGCTTAACTGGTTTATCAAGCTTCTTTAACAGTGTTTTGGCTTTTTTAATGTATGCAGTTTTATCATCAATCAATAACACACGCGATGTGTTGATTTCCACAACTTTGCCTTCATTGGAAAGTTGTGTTCTTACAACTTCAGCAGCTTCATGCAATGGTAAAAAATAAACTTCTATCGTTTCCGTTGCAGCATAAGAAGCAGGCATCCAGCTACAAAAAATAAATAAAGGAACAAGTAGTTTTCTCATGGCATACCTCAACAGCTAGGAGTCTTAGTTTCTACGTTTATTTAACAGAGCTACGCCATAATTTTGATCGTGATGCAGCCTGCTCTTTGCGCCACGCTTCTATTTTTGCATGGTCGCCACTCAGCAACACATCGGGCACTCGCTTACCTTCAAATATTTCTGGACGTGTATAATGCGGCCAGTCCAAGATTCCATCTTCTGTAAAGGAATCAAGCACAGCTGATTCAGCAGAACCCAATACATCAGGAAGCAGTCGTATCACCGCATCTAAAACAGACAATGCCGCAGGTTCACCACCCGACAACACATAGTCACCTAGTGATAGTTGCTCATCAACTTCATCACAAATACGCTCATCAAAGCCTTCATAACGACCACAAAGCAGCGTTAAGTGCTTCTTCTCAACATATTCAAGAGCTTTTTTTTGGCTAAAACGCACACCAGATGGCGTAAGCATGACCACATGGGTTTGTGGATCACGTTTGCGTGCTTCACGAATAGCCGCAACCACTGGCTCTGCTTTCATCAGCATACCAGGACCACCACCATAGGGTTTATCATCGATAGTTCGATGTTTATCCGTAGTGAAATCACGCATTTGAATGCAATCGACTTTGGCAAGCTTCGCCTCAATGGCGCGTTTGGGAATCGAACAACTTAAGGGGGAATCAAAGAACTCTGGAAATAAGGTTAGGATTTGGGCGCGAAACATGCATCCATCCCATCCAGAAAACAGACATCCACACGGCGATTTTCCATATCTACCAGTTGTATCACATCTTCTGTGAACGGTAGCATCCACTCACCTTGCACATCTGCATGTTCAGGGGCTTTCACGACCAAAATATCCTGTGCGCCATATTCTTCGAGGGCTTTCACAGAACCGATAAGTTTATCATCCACATAGACAGCGCAGCCCAGCAACTCTTCCCATAAATATTCATCATCATCCACTTCGATTTCATCAGCAGAGACCCAAATTTTTATTTTCTTAAGTTGTTCGGCTTGTGTGCGGGTAGTAACGCCTTCAAGTTCAGCCAACATGCCTTTGTTGCCATGCTGCCAGCAACGATTTACTGGGTGAGCCTTGGCACTCTCGGCAGTCATGCCCAAGTACCAACAAGAATACCCAGCGATGCCAGAGGCAGGCCGGGTATCCGAATAAACAGTAAGAGTGCCCTTTAGACCATGAACGCCTAAAATGGTACCCACACAAATCAATGTATCAGTCATACTATAAAGAAAGGCATGGTTTCACGAGAAAATAACACGCCCTTATTCAAGAATAGTTACGCAGATGCCTTAGCAGAAGTCTTGGCAATCAAGCTTGCAACACGATCTGAAGGCTGTGCACCCAAATCAGTCCATGCTTTTACACGCTCAAGATCCAACTCAATTACTTCTGGCTCCTTGCAAGGATCATAGTAGCCCAATTTTTCAATAAACGCGCCATCACGACGTTTACGTTCATCCATTACTACTACTGCATAAAACGGGCGTTTCTTACGTCCACCACGTTGCAAGCGAATCACTGTTGCCATAGTTCAAAACCTCCAAAATCAGGCGCGCACTATAACTGGCAAGCCTTAAAAGTCATCATTTTAATTTTATTTAACGTCAAAAAAGCAACACTAGCTTACATCTTTGGCATACCGCCCATGCCGCCACCCATACCACCAAACTGCCCCATCATTTGCGACATCATACGTTTTCCTTTGCCACCTTTCATTTTTCTCATCATTTTTTGCATTTGCGCAAACTGCTTAAGCATCTTATTTAACTCAGGTACAGATGTCCCCGAACCAGCTGCAATACGTTTTTTCCTGCTACCATTGATAAGCCGAGGGTATTGACGCTCTTTGCCCGTCATTGAATAAACCATCGCCTGCATACGTTTCATGGGCTTATCATCGACTTGTGACAATGCTTCTTTTGGTAAGTTCACACCAGGCAGCATCTTCAACATGCTCGCCATACCACCCATATTCTGCATTTGCCCCAATTGCTCGGCAAAATCCATCAAATCAAATGAGCCTTTCTTAACCTTCTTCGCCAATTTCTCAGCACTTGCCTGATCCACATTTGCCTGAATCTTCTCAACCAGACCAACCACATCACCCTGCCCTAAAATCCGACCAGCCATACGTTGCGGATCAAACAATTCAAAGGCATCAATCTTTTCACCCGTACCAACATAACGTACTGGCACACCTGTGCTATGCGCCACAGAAAGTGCTGCGCCACCACGCACATCAGCGTCAGTTTTGGTTAATACACAACCTGATAATGTTACCGTTGCATGAAACTGCTCGGCAATTTGCAAAGCTGTTTGCCCAGTCATTGAATCCAATACCAAAAGTCGCTCTGTTGCCTGCACGGCATCCGCAACAGATTTTATTTCAGTCATCAAATCATCATCAACAACCTGCCGACCTGCCGTATCCAAAATAAGAATATGATGCCCACCAGTTCTTGCCAACTGCAAAGCTGATTTTGCCATCTTCGCAGCCGAAGAACCTTCACCTACAAGATAGGGAACATCCACTTGCCCCGCCAGAATCTGCAACTGTTCGCGTGCTGCAGGACGTGTGGCATCAACACTGGTCAAAGCTACTTTTTTGCCCTGTGAGGTTAATAAACGCGCCAATTTACCTGCTGTGGTCGTTTTACCCGCACCTTGCAAACCGCACAATAAAATAACTGATGGAATCTTTGATAAATCCAAATCGCGACGCTGGCCACCCAGCACATCTGCCAACACATCATTAAGAATTTTAACAATGACCTGACCCGGATTCAGACTTTTAGCAACATCCGCACCCAAAGCTCGTTCCCGAGCCTCTGCCATCAAATGTCTCACCACGGGTAATGCCACATCCGCTTCCAACAGAGCCATGCGCATTTCACGCAATGTCGCATCAAGATCTGCTTCGCTAATACGCGCAACACCACGTAATTTATTGGCTATACCACCTATTTTTTCACTTAAACGATCAAACATGATTCACTCCAACACCTAAAACTATTCATCATTCATAACGCAAAAAGGGAAGGCAAGCAGCCCTCCCTCTTTATTTATTATCGTTACACTGTTATTTCGCAGGGCTCTCGACAGGCTTTTCAGCTTCAATTGCCAATAATTCCACTTCAAAAATTAACGTCGAGTTTGGCGCAATCGTTGCCCCTGCACCACGCTCACCGTAAGCCAAATCAGATGGGACATAGAACTTAAACTTTGAGCCTACAGGCATCAGTTGCACACCTTCTGTCCAGCCTTTAATCACGCCATTTAATGGAAAAGAAATCGGCTGACCGCGTTTGTATGACGAATCAAACTCTGTGCCATCAAGCGTTGTACCACGGTAATGAACTTTCACCTTATCTGTAGCTTTAGGCTTTGCACCATCACCCATTTTTAATACTTCATATTGTAATCCACTCGCTGTCGTAGTTACACCGTCTTTTTTAGCATTTTCTGCTAAAAACTTCTCACCTTCTGCTTTATTTTTGACACCCGAAGCTTTGCGTTCTTCCGCCTTCTTTGCAGCACGTTTTTGAAAGAACGCCTGTTTTGCCTTACCAGCTTCTGCTACTGTCAAACGTGTATCCACATTATCTAATTGGGCATTCAAAGCTTCTGTAAATGCAGCGCGATCAATATCTGTAGCCAAACCCTTTAATGATTTACCTACATCCATACCAATCGCATAACTTACTTTTGATACTTCACTATCCAACACTGCTTGCTTGGGAGCTTCAGCTTTTTGCTGTTGAGAACAGGCTGCCAACATGGCAACTACTGCGACTACAATATACTTTTTCATCATATCCCCTTTACTTTTCTTAAATAAAAAATTATTCACGCTTTACAACTATTCCCACTCAATCGTTGCTGGTGGCTTGCCTGATACATCATAAACAACACGGTTAATACCACGCACTTCATTGATAATGCGATTAGAGACCTTACCCAACAAAGCATGCGGCAATTCTGCCCAGTGTGCAGTCATAAAATCCTGTGTTTCCACAGCGCGAAGTGCTACAACCCATTCATAGGTTCGTCCATCCCCCATCACACCCACCGATTTGACAGGTAAAAACACCACAAATGCCTGCGATGTTTTTTCATACCAACCTGATGCACGCAACTCTTCAATAAAAATCGCATCGGCACGGCGTAATAAATCGGCATATTCTTTTTTCACTTCACCCAAAATACGTACACCCAAACCAGGACCTGGGAACGGATGACGGTATACCATTTCAGGTGCCAAGCCCAAAGCCACACCCAACTCTCGCACTTCATCTTTGAATAACTCACGCAAAGGCTCTAATAATTTCAAATGCAATGTTTCAGGCAAACCACCTACATTATGATGGCTCTTAATAGTTTTGGCTTTGCCATTTTTCCCACCCGCCGATTCAATCACATCGGGATAAATCGTACCCTGTGCCAACCATTTGGCTTGTGGCAATTTGGCAGATTCTTGCTGAAACACTTCCACAAATTCACGCCCAATGATTTTACGTTTCGCCTCTGGGTCTTCCACACCCTTCAAATGCCCAAGAAATACATCCGATGCATCCACATGAATCACTTTTACACCCAAGTGGTCAGAAAAAGTCTTCATCACTTCTGCGCCTTCATTAAGACGCAGCAAACCATTATCCACAAACACACAGGTCAACTGCGCACCTATCGCCTTATGCAACAATGCCGCCGCAACGGATGAATCCACACCACCAGACAAACCGAGGATTACATCATCCTCACCCACTTGTTCACGAATATGCGCAACAGCTTCATCAATATAGTTCGGCATGGTCCACAATTCACCACAACCACAAATCTCATGCAAAAAACGGCTTAATATCGCTTTACCTTGCTTGGTATGAGTGACTTCTGGATGAAATTGTAATGCATAAAAATGTCGCGTTTCATCTGCCATACCTGCAATCGGCGTCGAATCATTGCTACACAATACACGAAATCCGTCTGGCAATGCTGTAACCTTATCACCATGCGACATCCACACATCAAGTACGCCGTTTTCTTTATCTTCAATGCCTCGCAGTAATGGAGAATCGCCACTGCTTAAAATCTCAGCATAACCGAACTCACGCACATGCCCCGTTTCAACACTGCCACCAAGCTGTTCTGCCATGGTCTGCATACCATAACAAATACCCAACACAGGCACGCCCAGCTCAAACACCACTTGCGGTGCTTTCGGTGTTTCATCGTCATACACAGAATTAGGTCCACCCGAAAGGATGATACCTGATGGAGCAAACGCACGAATGGCATCTGCACCCATATCCCAAGGATGAAGTTCACTAAACACCTTGGCCTCACGCACACGCCTTGCAATCAATTGCGTATATTGCGATCCAAAATCAAGAATCAGTATTTTATCCATTATCTTTTCCCACCACTCAATTTTTTCAGCCAACAAATGCCGCGTAGCATAACCACCTTACACAACACTCGCCACCACACAAAACCCTTGACAAAGGGGTCAGGTCTTGCAATCAAGCATTTCCATTCTTTTGACAGCTCGACTCACAGTAGAATAATGCACACCAAAGTGCGCTGCAATTTCATTCATACGAAATTCGCCCTCTAAAAAAGCACGCGCCATAGCATCATTTCGATGTTCCCCTTCACTCGCATAGTCATCCAAACTTTTTCCTAATGACTTCCACTGCACCCTTGGTATCTCAGATAAATCATTTGATATATTTACCAAAGATTTAACCCTCTCAACAAAAGCATCACCGCCAAGATAAACCTGTTGGTTCAACCCGCCCCACACACAACCCGCTTTCATTCCATTCGCAACAAACTGGACATATACCTCTTGGTTGTTCGAATATGAAAATTGCGCTAACAACCACCGAACACTTAACCAGCTCGGGCACACTACTACCCCTGCCGTTGCCGCATAACTACTCCATAACCACTGTCCCGCCTCATCTACCATCTTGGCACGCACAGGATTCAACACAACATAACGACATAATTCCAGTAAATACACATCACGCTCGACCAAAATAGACTTATAACGCCCCTGAAACACATGACCCACACGCTGATGAACACGGTTAAATCGCTGCGTATACACACCATTAAGTTGCCGCATACCACTACAAAGGTTTGACTGCGGCGTTTCTATCATCAAATGGTAGTGATTATCCATCAAGCAATAAGCATGACACAACCAACCAAAACGCTTAATGACATCTTCAAGTGTCTTGAGAAATAATTCCCGATCTACATCATCTAGAAAAATATTAGCCTGAGCATTACCTCGCGAGGTAATATGATAAATTGCATTCGGATATTCTATTCGTAATGGGCGTGACATTCCCCCACACTAGAGAAAGAATACTTGATTGCAAGACCTGACCCTAAACACTTGGCAAGGGCTTTGCGCTTGATGAACTTCAAGATGCTGCAAACAATGTTGTATATGATTTATTCCTTTCTTAAGAACTTTTTTTAGCAAAGGGTTTGTTTATCTCGGCCCAGTATACACAGAGAATATCTAGACAGTTTTGATGATTGATATCCTTGACCACATAACTGTTTGCTCCCAGTTCATAGCTATTGGCAATATCCTGCTTGTCATCGGAAGTGGAAAACATCACGACAGGCACATGCTTGGTTTTTTCATTACTTCGTATCCATTGCAATACCTGCAAGCCATCTACCTGGGGCATTTTTAAGTCCAACAAAATCATGCTTGGCAATGCATTCTTATCCATAGCATTCAACTGTTCAATGGCATTCGCTCCACCGCTGGATTCAATCATGCGAAGCCCAATAGCACTCTTGCTTGCTCGCCGTTTGATCAAAATACGCTCATCTATATTATCATCGACGAACATTATAGTTTTAGTCATAACTAACCCCTCCGTGGGTTGTAAAGAAAAAACATGCGCCTTGGTCTATGGCAGATTCCACCCAAATTTTTCCGCCATGCTTGCTGATAATGCGTTCCACCGTAGCTAAGCCAACGCCATTGCCTTCAAACTCATCCTCACTATGCAAGCGGCTGAATGGCTTGAATAGTTTGTCCGCCAGTTTCATATCAAAGCCTACGCCATTATCACGCACATAAAAAAATGATTCATCAGCCTGCTTACCTGACCCAATGGTGATTTCAGGTTGTTCTACATTATGACTATATTTCCATGCATTATCAATCAGGTTATCCAAAACTACGCGCATCAATGACTCATCAGCCGCCTGTGCCAGCAGTTCTTCTTCAAGATTGAAGATTACGCTGTGCTGCGGATTATGTTCGCATAATTCATCAACAATGCTTTGTGCAATGGACGATAAATTTACTTCATGAAGCTTTAACTCAGCCCTGCTTGAGCGGGCGAAATCGAGCAAGTCCTTAATTATATCACCCATACGGGCGGCGGAACGCCTAATTCTTGAGAGCATGAACTGTGCATCTTTAGGTAAATCGGCTTCATAATCTTCTCCCAAGGCTTCACAATAATTACAAATATGGCGCAATGGTGCGCGCAAATCATGTGAGGCGGAATAGGAAAAACTCTCCAGCGTCTCATTGCTCAAACGCAATGCTCGAGCTTGTTCACGCACTTCATCTTCTGCTTTTTTAATGCGCAAGCCCACCCGAACTTTGGTCAATAGTAATTCATCATCAATTGGTTTGGTGAGATAGTCCAGTGCTCCGGTTTCCAGACCGCGAATGACCCGATCTTGGTCACGGTAGCGAGCGGATAGAAAAATGACTGGTATATCTTTCACCCGATCAATTTTCAACAGCTTCTCCAGCGTTTCATAACCATCAATGCCTGGCATCTGAACATCCAGAAGAATCAGATCAGGCAGCTTGGCTGCGGCTATACTCAGACACTCTTCACCCGTTTCAGCAGTAATCATATCGTAATCATCTTCCAGAATTTGCTCCACCAAATCCATATTGTCCGGATTATCATCGACAATCAGAATCAAGGCACGTTCACGCATGGTTTACCTCCAGATAATAGCTAATGCGCTGCAACAATAAATCATCATCAATAGGCTTGGTTAGGTAAGCATCGCAACCCGCTTCAAGGCAGGTGCGTTCATCATTGGCCATAGCATGGGCAGTCAGCGCTAATACCGGAATATCTTTTAAGGCATCGTTCTGTTTGATGAGGCGGGTAGCATCCAACCCATTCATGTCGGGCAGGGATACATCCATCAAAATAAGATCAATCCCACCAGCCTGCAAACGTTCAAGCCCCGATTTTGCACGATCAAAACCTTCAACGACATAATCTTCATCTTCGAGAATCTCCGTCACCAGATCCATATTGTCCGGATTATCCTCGATGACCATAATCACATGCTTCACTACACTCATAGTTTCAACTTACCAATAGTTTTTGCCACCATTTTATTCAAATCCATACCGCCCTTGACCATCACCTGCGAGGCATGCGATTCCAGCCAGTCGATTTCATCACGACTCAATATTTTGGCCGTACTGACGATCAATGGAATATTTTTCAGACTTTCATCTTCGCGCATCAAGCGAATCACTTCAAAGCCATTCATATTAGGCATCATCAAGTCCAGTACAATCATATCCGGTTGCTTTACACGCATTTGCGCCATCGCATCAACACCATCCACAGCCAGACGCACATCAATATGTGCATCTTCAAACACCTGCTGCATAAGCTCGCGCACACCAGCATCATCATCCACCACCAGCACTTCACGCGTTTCATTGAGCAGACGGGCATACTTGATCGATTGCAATAAATTCTCCGGCACGATGGGCTTCTCCAAATAGTCTACTGCACCGAGTTTCATACCCAATGCCTTATTATCCATCATCGTAGCCATCAACACTGGGATTTCTTTGGTGGCTGGGTCGGCTTTTAATTCCTGCAAGACAGACCACCCATCTTTATGCGGCATTTGCACATCCAGTGTGATAGCTGTGGGTTGCTGCTCTTTAGCGATTTTCAGTCCATCATCACCATTATTCGCACACAACACCTGATAACCGTCATCGGATAAACATTGCTGAAACAGCTCCAACACATCAGGATTATCATCAATGCAAAGGATCACTGCCTTGCCAGCTACCGCGTTGTCCAACTCAGGCAAGGGGAGTTCAACCGCATCCTCAATGACATCTGCCCCCGGCTGCTGTTTCGGCAGGCAGACGGTAAATGTCGAGCCCTCGCCATAGACACTGCTGACTTCGACACGTCCGCCCATCAATTCGACAAAGTTCTTGGTGATATTCAATCCCAAACCAGTACCGCCATAAGCGCGGGTATTGCTGCCATCCGCCTGTCGGAAGGCTTCAAAGATAAACTGCAAATTCTCCGCCTGCATGCCAATACCGCTATCTTCCACAGCAATCATGACCCCATCACCATCCATGCTTGCATCATCCAGCAATGCAGCGCGGATGGTTACACTACCTTCAGCCGTAAATTTCACAGCATTACTGACTAAATTGATCAACACCTGTTTTAGCCGTACCCGATCCACATAGAGTGAGAGAGGCTGTTGCGGCAATTCCATATTGAAGGCAATACCTTTTTCATGCCACAAGGAGTTGGTTAAATCACGCACCTCGTTGATCAGATCATGCATTGCTACATGTTCTGGATATAGCTCCATGCGACCCGCTTCAACTTTACTAATATCGAGAAGGTCATTGATCAGACCGAGCAGGTGGTGGGCATTGCGTTCCACGGTATGTAGGTTCTTCAATTGTCGTGCATCGAGTTTATCGCTGGCTTTCTTGATGACGCGGCCCGTAAAGCCGATAATCGAATTCATCGGCGTGCGCAATTCATGCGACATATTAGCCAGAAACTCCGATTTTAGGCGGGTGGATTCTTCCAATTCCCTGTTTTTTAAGTTTAAATTATCAGCCTGCTGTTGCAAATCAAGCATCATGGCTGCTTTTGATGGTGCTTCAAGCTGCTCTCGCTCAACCTGCCAGTTTAATGCGGGTAGTGCTGGCAATCGCCATGAATAGAGTCGCTGCCCATAACTGTCGGTTCCTGCCTTGTCACACAAGTAGCTTAGATTTGCTTCATGATTCACGGTGGATGGATCGCCTTGCTGTTGCATTTCGACATAGAGGGTCAGACAAGGTGCGCGATGCAGCTTGCCGATACGAAGCAAAAGCTCATGACCCTGCTGTGCCAGTTCACAGCCCAGAATAGCCACACGATCTGCGACGATGGATGATAAACCTACAGCTCGGGCAAACAGCGGCAAACGCTGACGCAAATTCAGGCGTGCTTCTTCGTCATGGGTTTGAATGCGTGCGACTTCTCTCATGGTTTCTCCTGGCTTGATAATAATGTTAATGCTTGCCGCTTGCCCCAATAGCGTAGCACAATACAACTGGCATCATCACGCCCATCCGCCAATTCACGCATGATGTTCAATGATACCGTAGTCATAGAGTGGTCATGTAGCAACAGCCGTTGCCAGGCTTGTGATGGCGTGCTGCGACGAATACCATCACTGTGCGCGACTAGCCATTGACCCGGCTCGCATTGCCTGTGTTGCAATCGCGGGGTGGGCATGTGATAACCGATAATACCCTGTTGTTCGTTACTGCGATTGACTTGCGCCAGCCCGCTGTGAAAACAACACAGCGATACATCACCGATATGAATAAAATCCACACCACCATCAGCATGCAATACAAATGCCACCGCCACCATACCGCGTGAGCCTTTCAAGCGTGCATGCAAGGCATGAAACAACGCCACCAGATCAATTTCATCCGATGTTTCGATCATGCCACGGGCAACGCCAATGGCCTGTTGCTGAATGCGCTCTGCTTCCACCCCATGTCCCGCACCATCACACAACAAGCCAAACAACCCCTGCGTATGCCAACACGTCCAGACACCATCGCCGCAATGCGGTGCATGACCAAGCATTGGCTGGCGCTGACTGGCTAGTTGTGCGAAGTTTTTAACTTGCATTGCGCCTGCACCCTCAAACCGCCTTGCGACATATTTTCAATTTTCATTGCATCCATAATGCGTTGCACCGCAGGTAAGCCCACGCCCAGCCCTTTGCCGCCAGAATAGCCCTCTTGCATGGCTAACTCGATATCTACAATGCCTGGCCCTTGATCACTGCTCTCGATACTTATTTTCCGGACGACCGGATCGAATTTCAGGTGAATAAAACCGCCTCGCGCATAACGCACCAGATTGGTGCCCAATTCCGATGTCACTGTGCTAATCAACATATATTCCGATTCCCTGCAATGGGCTTCCAGCATCTGACGTGTCAACAGAGTCACCCGCATCACATCAGCTTCATTATTGATCTGAATACGCCGCTCAACCACGCATGAACCGATACAGAATGAAATACGCTATAGTTTTCATGTTAATACATTCACCCAGATTCATACGCATTTCAGCATCCGAATGGCGCGCGGCACAGCTTTGGCAAAACAGAGTCTGTCGGTGTTGATATCCAGATGCACCAGTGCCGTAATCAGACCCGCCTGCATACCAGTGACAGCCGTTGGCACGCCCATGATTTGAATCATGCTCAGCATCTTATCCAACGCCTGTAGCAAGGCAGTTTCGGTGACACGCAATTGCTGCAAATTGATTACCACCGCAACCACATCATCAGATTCCAGTCGTTGCAACACAGTGGCCGATAGCGCCATCAAATCATCGCTGCTGATACGGGCTGGAATATCGACCACCAGAGCGCCCTGCAAGCGGCTTAACAGCCCTTCGTGATGCATACTCACAATTATATATCCATATTCTGCGCGTTAATTTCTTTAAGTGTTGCCAGTGCCATGCGCAGCCCTTTGCGCAAGGTCGGGGCACTGTTCACGCCGCCAAGATCCAGCCCCAGATTTGCCATAGCTTGCGCTACATGCGAGGTAACACCAGAGACAATGCAGTGGCAGCCCATCATGCTTACCGCCTTGGTGATTTTCAGCAAATGATTGGCGACGGCGCTATCGATGCTAGCCACGCCCTGAATATCGAGCAAAATAATCTCCGAATCGGTGCGATCCAGTGCTTCCAGCATGGCATCCATGATTTCCTGCGAGCGCGCCGAATCGACTGTGCCGACAATCGGAATCATCAGGATATCCTGCCATATCTGCATCACCGGCGTGGACATCGCACTCATCGCACTCATCTGCTCGGCAAGCAGCGATTTTTGCATCTCGGTAAAACATTCAAAGGTGTACAGACCGAGCGAATCCACCAGCTTGTTGGTCAACATCAGGCTGGAAAACAGCGCATCGTTATCATTCTCATATTTCTGTTGCAGAGCATCCATCACAGCCTCTTTCAGCGAGAAAATAAAAGTGGCTGTTTCCGACGGGCTAAAGCCCAGCATGACATACCGTTCAGAGACCTTTTTAAGATTGGCTTTTACCGCATCAAATGCTTCGGCTTCAATATCATTCATATTACCGGCAGATACCGCCAGGTTGATGCTGACCAGCGTATCAGACGACATTTGTTGCATTTCTTCCTTAGAAATTAAATCGCTGCGCAAGTTGCTTGCTGTTGCCTGCTGTTTGATCCATAATTTAAGGATTAGATCACTGTCTTTATTGAATAAGTCAGCTATAATTTGCATTTTCGCCTCTTGTACCTCCTGTTTTTTCTGGCTCATGATGGCTCTCCTGTTAATTTTTTAATTTCGTTGAAAATCGTATTTGGAGAAAAGGGTTTGACCTGCACATGGATATTCTCCATACCATCCACAAGTTCCAGCGTGTGATGTACATCGTAGCCAGAGATTAAAACGATCGGGATCGTGGATATGGCGCGGATTTTCCTCGCTGCTTCCGGGCCGCCCATATTTGGCATTGATACATCCAGTACCACCACATCATAATACTCAGGCAACTTTTGAAACTGCTCCCATGCCAATAAACCATCTTCAAAAGCATCTACATTACTGCCTTCATCCTCAAAAATAGAGCAAAAGACTTCGCGGATCATCTCTTCATCATCTGCAAACAACACATGCATGGGTTGCAGACCGGTGCCTGCCTTTGGCTCAAGTTGCGTGGAATCAGACTGTATTGCATCGCTCATGTTGATTTTGGGGAATAACATTCTGAAACTGGTTAATGTTTTTGAACAACTCCCACATAGCATCGGGCATGGTTCACGCGTGCATTCAATAAACCCGTGATGGGTTATCATCGAACCATAGACCATAGGCAACCCCAATCCTGTTCCAGCGTTAACGCTCTTGGTGGTATAAAATGGCTCAAATATATGCCCTTTGATTTCCTCACTGACGCCAGAGCCGTTATCCATTATATACAGAGCAACCCAGTTATCGCTTTGTGCGACCGTATCTGGCAATCCGGTCGGGTCAGGTTGGATTAGCAATGAAATACATGGACACGCTACATCGGCAACTGCATCGCGAGCATTGTTGATTAAGTTCAATAACATTTGCTGCAATTGAACAATATCGGCAGAAATATAAATTAACTGTTCTGGCGGATGCCAATTCAGCCTGATAGTTTCAGGTACGGACATGCGCAATAATGAGATATTTTCTGTAATAAAAGCCCCCAGTTCAATGGGCTCCATTTTGACAATGCCTTTGCGGGCAAAGGCTAGTAACTGCTTTACCAGTTGACTAGCTCGATCACATAGTACATCCATTTGATCAACACTCTCAATCAATTTGGCATGGTTAGGATATTCAGATTTCAACTTCCACTGCATACCCATGAGTGCGGTAAGAATATTATTGAAATTATGCGCAACGCCACCGGCCAGTGTACCAACTGCTTCCATCTTTTGCGCTTCGATAAAGCGTTCGTGTTCCGATTCCTGTTCGCGTCGGGCTTCGACATAACCCATTTCCCGACGCAATACATCGCCTAGCTTGGAGAGCTCATCCTTGCGAATAAAGTCACGCACCCCACCACGAATAAAGCGGGATATTTCATCAAGTTCCACCATGCCCGATATAATCACCACCGACACTGGTGTGGGACTGAATTTATCAATTGTTTTAATCGCATCATGCACCGATAGTTCCGGCATGCGCACATCACAAAGAACAATATCCCAGACATGATGCTCTAGCGCAGACTGCAGCTGCGCTATCGATTCAACACGCTGACTATGAATCTGAAACCCTTCTTTTTTGATAACCCGTTGTAACGCAAAGGCATCATCATTGGAATCATCAATGATTAAAACATTTAGAGCCTGTTTCGATAGTTTGTTCATACCTACTCTCCCAAACATTTAAGTTACTTTAGCATCAGTATTGCAATTGCGCCATTAGTTTTAAAAGGTATTGCTCGGTCGATAAGTGTACGGAACCTACATTGCCTCGGTGTTTCCGGCCTTGTCCGTGGACCAGTACTCCAACGTGTGGTTC
>CAYPXU010000003.1:0-34929 GCA_964414875.1 uncultured Zetaproteobacteria bacterium
AATGCACACTGCGTCCAATAGGCATAGAAAAGACAATGCGCTTACCATCTGGAGATATTGCAGGCTGAAAGCCTTCACTTAAACGTTTTTCAGAGCCGTCAGCCGTGATATGTACGATATAACCATGTGTGCCAGAGACTTGCCAATTATTAAAGTTATCCAAGTGTTGTTTTTTCATATGTTTATCATGACCATGCATGATAAGGCGTGTTGCAATGATGCTTCCATCTTTCAACAAGGTAAGATCCTTTAACTTACCTGTCAGCTCTTTTGCACGACGCATTAAACCTTCACCATCAGCTGGTTTTTGCCATAACCCCAATGAACCAGTACGGCTGGACAAAAAAGACACATCCTTATGACCTAACCAAGCGACAGTTCCCAATGCCGCCAAGTCATCGGTGACCGTATTGAGAGGGTCGCCATTTTGAATGGCGCGTCGAGAAATCCAATAGTTTTTAGATTTTCCTGTAAGGGTTAATAGATACTTTCCATCAGGCGATACATTAGGATACATCTCACTTTCTTTGGGCTCTAAAGTAAGAAGCTCGGCAGTATCCGTAAGTTTTTCTGAAGATTGTTGACCTGATCCTTCTAGAAAACCAAATAAATCACTGGCTTGAGCTGTTGAGACAGTCAAGGTTAGAGCAATTAAAAGTAGTGTTTTTTTCATTGGTGATGATCCTTATTAACTTGTATGAGAAGCAGATGTTATTGAAATTCAACTTGCCATAAATTCCAGTCAGATACTGTTTTGCTTTGCGGCTTTTTTAAATCGCGATTGGAGTGAAAAATCAGTGTATGATTATTCTTCCATGTTACCCCACCGTCTGTAGCGCGTGGAGCATTGGTGATACGGGTTGTTTCGCCTGTAGTAATATTCATGATATAAATTGAAGTATGACGCACATTTCCTTTGCTATCGCGGTTTGAGATAAAAGCTAGCTGTTTGCCATCTGGGCTAAAAGCGGGTTCAAACTCGCCAAATGGCCCTGTGGTTAATTGTGTTAACCCTGTGCCATCTATATTTTGTAACCATAAATCATAATTACCATTTACTTCACGTACAAACGCTACCTGCTTACCATCAGGAGATATTGTTCCATCAAAAGCATTTGGAAGCATGCTTAGCTCACTATTATCACGTTTAAATATAAATAATGATGGTGAATGCAGTTTGTTTCTTACACCAGTTTCTGTATCTTTATAGACAGCCTTGTATTCGGAATAATTGGAGTTGTAAATGCGCCAGTCTTGACCGAGAAGTTCGCTGTTATTTGGTTTGATAAACTCATTTAGCAATTGGTTGTGGCGTATTTTTTGCAAAGTTGCATCGAAGCACCATGTTTTTGCGTCAGCAGATGCATTTAAGTGACCTGGAATCAAGCCTCCGCGAAACAGCGCCATATTGGCAATAGCAATATGTGAGTCTCCCTTGCCTTGCCAAAACCATGCCGATATAGGGCCAATACGGTTACTTACATAACCAATACCGCCACCATTTAGAGCAACACCTTGGCGCAATACTTCGTTTAACATCATAGGATCAATACGTTTGCCTTCCATGTCGGGTTGATCTACAGGTACGCGAACAACACTAAAGTCACCCATATGCTTTTCATTAAAAACCATAAAAGAATCCGCAACAGAGGGGTAGGTTAGTGCATGTTTTTTATCAAATAATACTGAATCAACAGGGAATAATTCTTTTTCAATAGGCTTAGCGTGTACAAGCATTGGTTCTGCTAAAGCGGCAACAGCAATAGCAGCCAAGCTGAATGAGCGTATCCATGATGTCTTCATTATAACTCCTTACTTTTATGAGGTGCTCGCAGTTTGACGCAGGATAGCAGAGCCTATGTGATATGCATCACAGATGAATAGATTGTAATGAAACGTTTATATTTTGCTTAAAAATATTTCGATACGCTTGCGGATTTGATCACGAACACGATTAAACTCACGCATGACTTCTTCTTCGCAGCCGCTTGCTTTGGCGGGATCATCAAACGGCCAATGTTCACGCTTTCCTTGCATGGAAAAAACAGGGCAATGCGCATCGGCATGGCTGCATACAGTTACCAATAAATCCAATGATTCGAGAATGGCAATATCAATCACTTCCGATGCTTGATTTGAAATATCGATGCCTGCCTCTTTCATTGCAGCAATAGCACGTGGATTTTTACCGTGCGCCTTAATGCCTGCGGAAAATACTTCATATTTATCACGGCCCAAATGTTTTAACCAACCTTCAGCCATTTGTGAGCGACAGGAGTTTCCTGTGCATAAAAACAACACACGCTTCTTTTTCCTTATCGACATACTTAACCTCGTTCGTACCAAATTTTACTGCGATTCACAATCGCCACAACTGAAAGCATAACTGGAACTTCTACCAGCACACCTACAACTGTTGCTAAAGCAGCACCTGATTCAAAACCAAATAGTGCAATGGCGGTTGCGACTGCTAACTCAAAGAAATTCGATGCGCCAATCAAGGTTGAAGGAGCCGCAACGCAATGGGCAACACCCAGACGTTTATTTAATAAATATGCCAAGGATGAGGTGAAATATACTTGGATGATGATGGGAATAGCCAACATAAGAATGACCAATGGCTGTGCCAAAATTTGTTTTCCTTGGAAACCGAATAGTAATACAATCATTAATAGCAGAGCTGCCATGGAGTAGGGGTCTAGGCGTTGTAGTACGGACTCTAAGCGCTTTTGTTGTAATAAATATTTCCGCCAGAAATAGGCTGCGAGAACAGGCACGATGATATACAGTAAAACTGATAGTAATAAGGTATTCCAAGGTATCTGGATGGAAGCGATGCCAAGTAGTAGTCCTACAATGGGGGCAAATACAATCACCATAATTATATCATTCAGTGCAACTTGGGATAGTGTGAATTGAGCATCACCACCTGAGAGTTTTGACCATACAAAGACCATGGCTGTGCATGGTGCTGCGGCTAGAATAACCAACCCAGCGTAATAACTATCCCACTGTGTAGGGTCTAAATAATCGGAAAATACATGATAAATAAAAAACCAGCCTAAAAGTGCCATTGAAAAAGGTTTGACCAACCAATTAATGCCGACGGTCACCATGATACCATTACGGTGTTCCCAGACCTTGTGCAATGCCCCATAATCAATCTTAAGTAGCATGGGTAAAATCATAATCCATATTAATATGGCAACGCTTAAGTTGATGTGTGCAATTTCGAAAGCAGCCAAGGTCTGAATGAATACGGGCGCAGTATTACCCAATGCAATGCCTGCTAGCATGCTTAGAAATACCCAAAGGGTTAAATAGCGGGCAAAGATACTCATGGATGTTTGCGAGTGATTTGACATATGCTGGCACCTCCTATTGAAACGCCAAACATA
The DNA here is from genome assembly GCA_964414875.1 of uncultured Zetaproteobacteria bacterium. GTDB lineage: Bacteria > Pseudomonadota > Zetaproteobacteria > Mariprofundales > Mariprofundaceae. The sequence continues at coordinate 3,399 of CAYPXU010000003.1, forward strand.
TCTATAAATCCGAATATGTAAATATTTTTTCTATGGTGCTAAAATTTGATGGACTGCCTTAAGGTCTTGTTGCATTTGTAAGCTTTCTTGTTTTTGAATTACTGCAAAAAGTTGCGTCGACAAATCGCTGTGTAGATAGTAATATATCCACTTTCCCTCTCGGCGAGTTGCGACCAAGCCTGCATGTCGCAAAACACTTAAATGACGAGAAATAGTGCTTTGTGGTAATTGTAGGGCATCAACCAAGTGGCAAACACAAAGCTCTTCAAACTCTCCTAACAAAGCAAAAAGCCGTAGGCGAACTGGGTCGCCCAAGGCTTTAAAGCTTGCAGGCAAACCTTGTGTCAAGCTGAGGGTTTGATGCGGTCAATGATATGATGACCTTGGTATTGGTGTAAGATAACAGCCAAAATATGTGCGCCCAATAAAGCCTCAAGGATGCCAACAGTAAGTTCATGCACTTCAGCAACCAATTCAACCCACATTGTTTGAGGAGCCGTGATGCTCCAGCCAAAGTATAAAAGAACACCTGTTACTGCCATGATAACAGAAGCCAACATAATAAAGCCATGCACACTGCGAGCCACAGCTTCCCCATCTTCTGGTGGCGCAAGCTTTAAAGATTTCCAGTCGGCCATTTGCAACTTAATTTCGCGGTTTAATTGGCAACGCCCCGATGCAAATAGCCAAGGGAATAAATGTCGCCAATTGGCACCGGGCAACGAAGTCATGGCTAATAGAATGCGAATGACTAAAAGAGATGCGATAAATAGACCTAAATATTCATGTATTTCAAAGCCCAAGGTGGCTTCTACTGGACCTGTTATAGCCCCTGCTGCCGCATGATGGCCTTCATGGGCAAAAGCTGGCGTAATCCATGATATAGAAGCTTCATCTGCATCTTCAACTTCAGGCACATCCATCAACTCACCTATGGCAAGTTGCGTGATCATACATAATGCAAAAATACTATGAAATATACGTATTGGCCTGGCATAACCTTGATCTTTTTCTGTTGTCATCTTACTTCCCCGCGAGTTGATTCATACGCAAGCGCAATGCATTGAGCTTGATAAAACCATCGGCATCTTTTTGATTGTATGCGCCCTCATCATCTTCGAAAGTACACAAACGCTCATCAAATAATGAATTGTCTGACTTGCGACCGACAACCATGGTATTACCTTTATATAGCTTCAAGCGAACAGTGCCATTGACAGTGGCTTGTGATGCATCAATGGCAGATTGCATCATGCGTGTTTCAGGTGCAAACCAATAACCATTATAAATCAGTTTCGCATAGCGAGGCATTAATTCATCTTTGAGATGTGCAGCCTCCCTATCCACCGTGATGGATTCAATAGCGCGATGTGCCTTGAGCATAATTGTGCCGCCAGGGGTTTCGTAACAGCCACGTGATTTCATGCCAACATAACGATTTTCAACAATATCAATACGCCCAATACCATGCTTGCCACCCAAGCGGTTGAGCTCGCGCAATACTTCTGCGGGTGTCATGGCTACATCATTTACCGCAATAATATCACCGCCTTTGTAGGTTAGTTCGAGATATTCCGCTTCATTGGGGGCATTTTCAGGTGAAACAGACCAACGCCACATAGATTCAGATGGTTCAACCCAAGGGTCTTCCAAATCGTAACCTTCGTACGAGATATGTAACAGGTTCGCATCCATGGAATAGGGAGATTTACTTCCTTCACGTTTGCGTTCTACTTCAATGCCGTGTTTGTCACAATATGCCAGCATATCATTACGCGAATTCAAATTCCATTCACGCCAAGGAGCAATGACCTTTACATCAGGTTTTAATGCATAAAAGCCCAATTCAAAGCGCACTTGATCGTTGCCCTTACCAGTTGCACCATGCGCTACTGCATCCGCACCTTCGATATTGGCGATTTCAATCATACGCTTTGAAATTAATGGGCGTGCAATAGAGGTTCCTAATAAATATTCACCTTCGTAAATCGCATTGGCACGAAACATTGGGAATACAAAATCACGCACATATTCTTCGGTTAAATCATCAATATAAATAGCTGATGCACCACAAGCTTCTGCTTTGATGCGAGCGTCTTCGACTTCGTCACCTTGTCCAATATCGGCAGTAAAGGTTACGACTTCACAGTCATAGGTATCTTGTAACCATTTTAAAATAATAGAGGTATCCAACCCTCCAGAGTAGGCTAAAACAACCTTATTTACACTTGATTTTGACATACAAACTCCAGTTATTGTTGCAATAAAAATTCGAGTAATGCTTTTTGTGCATGCAAGCGATTTTCCGCTTCATCCCAAACGACCGATTGTGAGCCATCAATGACATCAGCAGAGACTTCTTCACCACGATGTGCAGGCAAGCAATGCATAAACAAGGCATTTGATTTGGCATGTGCCATCAAACGCTCATCAACAATATAACCTGCAAAGGCTTTTTCGCGTTCAGCTTGTTCTTCTTCTTGCCCCATCGAAGCCCAAACATCTGTTGTGACCAAGTCCACACCTGACACAGCTGCGCGAACATCATGGGTTAATTCAATTTTTGCGCCCAAATTACGTGCCGCCTGTAATAATGAGGCATCAGGCGTATAATCTTCTGGGCAAGCAATGTTTAAATGGTAACCGAATGCTACCGCACCATTAATCCAAGAATGTGCCATATTGTTACCATCACCAACCCAAGCAACGGTTCTTCCCCGAATCGAATCACGGTGTTGCATATAAGTCATGACATCAGCCAAGACCTGACATGGATGCGTTAAGTCTGTGAGTGCATTGATAACAGGAACCGTGGCATATTGTGCGAATCTCTCAACCATAACATGATCGAATGTGCGAATCATCACCGCATCAACCATACGTGATAATACACGCGCTGAATCTTCAATGGGTTCACCACGACCCAATTGGGTTGTGCCAGAGTGTAAAAACAACGCATGACCACCCAGTTGATACATACCAACTTCAAAGGATATGCGTGTGCGAGTAGATGCTTTGTCAAAAATCATGCCCAAGGTTTTGCCAGCTAAGGTGTGATGAGTTTTACCCGATTTTTGCAATGATTTGAGTTCAAATGCACGGTTGAGAATACTGTTAAGCTCAAATGGTTCGAGGTCTAATAATGTTAAAAAATGTTTCATGTTGCGAACTCACTTAAGCTTTTTTCTAATTGTGCCAAAGCCTCACAGACTTCTTCTTTACTGATGTTTAATGCTGGCAGCATGCGTAAAACATGGGTGCCAGCGGGTAATACTAGCAAACCATGTTGGCGACATAGATTGATAAGTGGAGCAACTTCACATTTGCATAAAAGACCAAGCAGCAGACCTTGTCCGCGCAATGCCGTGAGGCAATCAAAGCGCGTGATTAAGGTTGTTAAACCTTCTTGTAACTGCTCACTTCGAGCTTTTACATTATTGAGCAGGCCTTCATCTTCAATTGTTTGCAACACGGTTAATGCAGCCGTACAAGATAGTGGGTTACCACCAAATGTAGAGCCATGTGTGCCAGGCGAAAATGATGTGGCTACCTTTTCTGATGCCAGCATCACGCCGATAGGCATGCCGCCACCCAAGCCTTTTGCCAAGGTAATAATATCAGGCTGAACCGTGGCATGTTCGCAGGCAAACATGGTGCCTGTGCGACCAATACCTGTTTGAACTTCATCGAGCATAAGCAGTATGCCATGTTCATTGCAAAGTTTGCGCACGCCCTGTAAATACTCAGCTGTGGCAAGATTAACACCGCCTTCACCTTGCAATGGCTCTAGCAAAATAGCCGCAGTTTGACCATCAATCGCATGACGCAGGGCATCCAAATCATTCAATGGAACATGTATAAAGCCAGCTGGTAAAGGTTCAAATCCTACTTTGACTTTATCTTGTCCAGTAGCAGTAAGCGTTGATAGTGTGCGACCATGAAATGAATTGGTCGCCGTAATGATGGTGCGCCGATTTGAGCCCGTATCGTAAAAGAATTTGCGCGCCAGTTTAATGGCCGCTTCATTGGCTTCTGCACCAGAATTGCAGAAAAATGCCTGATCAAGCCCCGATAGTTCAGTGAGTTTCTCAGCCAACTCAACTTGTTGAGGGATATGATATAAGTTCGAGCAATGCAGCATCTTTTGCGTTTGCGCATGTAGGGCATTCACCATGCTGGGGTGAGCATGCCCCAGTGTGTTCACTGCAATACCTGCAACAAAATCAAGGTATGTATTACCGTTATCATCAAAGACATACGACCCTTCACCACGAACGAGGGTGAGGGGAAGGCGTGCATAGGTTTTCATTACGTGACTCATTTTGCGAACTCTAAGGGGCAGTTATGATAAACGCACCTTTTTCATGCCCAATTCCTTTGCTATGTTACTTGCACGAGGTGTTTTTGTAATATGAATAATGTCTGTAAGCTGGTACTAATTTTGCCTGAGAAGGGCGGAACAACCCAGCTTTGTTTCCATGTTTTTTTTCAAAAATGAGTGGCAGTGTTGGCAAGTTGCCCATAAATGGGAAAGATGATGCTCGCACCAATGGATATATCAATGATAGGGCTTGCAGCAAGTAGGGTAAGCAGCCAAAGACTACGTTGCGTAGTGAGCTGCTGAGCATAAACATGCAACAGATAGTGTTTATGCCTTTGCATAATGAGCCACTCGCCAAATAATAGATTGGGGAGGGGTAAAAGGTGAATGCCCAACATGCAAAGGTTAAAAAACATAAATACCTTTGCCCACCAATGGTGCAAAGGTGGAAGCCCTGTTGGAGCCTGATGAGATAAGCTCCATGTGTAAAGTATCAAACCCAAGAAGGTTAGAAAAAGGTGGGCGGAAAAGCGAATGAATGCAGGTTTTAGGCCTGATTTTAAGGGCTTTGGTAGCGCGAAAATAACACCGCGTGTAAAACAAATAGATACTAAAAATGGCCACCATGTGCCGCGCCATGCAATGGCGAAAAATGGGTGTGGGATGCTCGTATATGTATAACGCTTCTCAATCAGGCATACAAGCGTAAGCGAGATGATGACGGGTAATAAATAGAGTGTGATTTGTCGAATAACAACATTGAGCCACTCATCCATGCCTATGATTCGGGGGTATTATGGTCTTCATAAAGATGCAATAAAATTTCAGGGCGACTAAGGCTGCGTTGTAAGTTGATATAAACATCATCACCGTGAATAGTTACACCTGTAATTTCAGCGCCATCATGATGGGCAATTTCGCGCAATTCCTTACCATCCCATGCCCATAAGTAGGATGGTTTATCATCATCAGTAATCCATAACCAGCCGCGCTTTTCATCCCATGCTAGATTATCAGGGTGAATAAGATTTTCATGTTCAAGCCATGTTTGAATACTTGGCTTACCACTCCGATCATCCAATACCAAGACCTTTCCTGTACCCGTTTCTGCGAGTAAAATACGTCCGTCTGGCAGTGTTTCCATATCCTCAATACGATCAAAGTACCAAGCATGGAGTTTTTCCGCATCCATGCGGGCATTGTTGGGCTCGCGAATAGCAATCCAACCTTTTTTCTTATGCAAGACAAAGAGTTTCCTTGCCTGCATATCATAACGGTAAATGCAGCCTTCATTCCATTCATCTGCCATGTAGGCAAAGCGCCCATCTTGGGAAAATGTTAGACCTTCATGGGAGAAGCGCCCAGCACGCAATAATGGAATAATGGCGGGATGCGAGCTTTGTAAGCGTTGACGATCGACGCGTTGCTCAGAAGGTAGTTTGTTGGGCTCGGTAATGCGCCAAAATAGTCCGTCAGGTGTTTCTTCGCCCAACCAAAGGCTGCCGTCGGGAGCCAACTTCAAAGCATCAGCGCGTGTCAAACCGAATAAAAGGATATGCTGTTGATTGGTTTCTAAATTGATAGCGATTAAGCTTGGGGAAAGTAACCCACCTTGTGTTTCACAGCTGATATATAACCACTTCCCATCGGCTGAAAAAACCATCATGTCTGGGCGATGGTCGTGCCAGGCGGCAAGTGAGCGGGCATTCCAGCCAGCCTGCATTTGGATGCCTACAGGGTTGAGGTTGCAGGCAGTGAGCATAAAAGAGATGATAATAAAACATAGATAACGAAACATAGCTGTAATGTGCCGTAGAGTGACCATATCAGCAAGTCTTGAAAGTGCTATTGTACCTATATTGAAGCCAGTTAGCATCGCTGCATGGTCTCGCCGTCGTCATTACATCATATTCGTCTTTTTTATGCGGCATATTTTGCGGCGATGGGGCTGATTCTGCCGTTTTTTCCTGTGTATCTTGCATCTTTGGGTTATAGCGTGGTGGCGATTGGCATGATGACGGGGCTTTTGGCAGCCGCCAAGGTGATTGCGCCGCCCTGTAGTGGCTACTGGCTGGATGTGCGAGGCATGGCTGCAGGTCGTTTTATTGTTTTGGCATCATGCTTGGCGGCATTGTGTGTGGCATTATTTAATACTGCTTCAGCTTCCATGCCTGCGTTTATTATCATCGTTTTGATGTTTGGCATGTTATGGGCTGCTGTATTGCCATTGACGGATGGGCTTTCTATTCATGTATCTGAAGCTGCATTGGCAGATTATGGACGTTTGCGGGTTTGGGGGTCGATTGGTTTTGTGGTGACATCGCTGCTCGGTGGCTTGTTATTTGGTGAGATTTCTTTGGCATGGTTCCCATGGTTTTTGGCAGCATTGATGTTGGTTATGGCAGCGGCAGGGCGTGGATTTCCTAGTATTGAGCATGTTGAGATGCCAGATATGGCATATTCTGGATTTTCAGCGACTTTATTGCTGCTATTTGTGGTTAGCTTTCTTATGCAGCTTTCGCATGGTGCATATTATGGTTTTTTTAGTCTTTATCTTTTGGATGTAGGTTATAGTGGCTGGCAGGTGGGCGTTTTTTGGGTGTTAGGCGTGCTAGCAGAAATAATATTGATGTGGCGGTGGGCAAAACCAATTCAATCCATGCCTTTGATGTCAGTGATGCTGGTGTGTTTGTTGTTAACAGCCATGCGCTGGCTGGGCATGGGTTGGACGCATGTTTGGTGGCTGTTGATTTTATTGCAATGCCTGCATGCAGCGAGCTTTGCGGCATTTCATATCGCTGCAGTGACATGGGTGAAACGGCTTGCGCCACCACACCGTCATGCCGCTGCACAAGGTTGGTTTTCAGCGACAGGTTTTGGGCTCGGGACAACGGTTGGGATTATGGGCTGTGGTTTGATTGTTGAGGCTTATGGTTTTTCAGTAGCATTTTATGCTTGTGCAGGAGTGGCACTCTTGGCTATGCTGTTTGCGAGGAGGTTGCCTCAATGAGTAAGCATAAAATACCTTTGATTATCCATGACTTGCAGGATTCACAGATGTTTGCATTGGCGCAAGCAGCGGGGCGGGCAGGTATACCTGTATCAGGCTCATCATGGCCGATGGAGCCGTGGGTGGAAAGCAGCGTTTATGTTCAGAAAAGTGTAGAAATGCGCTGTTTGAGTGAAGTGATTGCAGGTACTTATGCACGCGCATGGAAGCTATCGGGTTTACAGGGTGTTTGGCTTCCTTGTGTGGATGATTCAGCGCAGTTTACGGCGAAATACAAAGATTTTTTCGAAAGTATTGGCATGCGTTTTTTGATCCCATCACTTGAGTCTATGCAAAAGGCGATTGATGCTGAACAGCTATCAGATATTGGTAGTTTGAAAATAGCCCCTATGCACGCTATTTTCGCGCAAGATTTATTGAAGAATATTAAGCATGAAAGTTTCCCTTTAATTATAAAGAGTCAACGTAATGCCTTTCAGAAGTTTGATGATGCAGAATCATTGAGGCAATTTATTTTAGCGGATGAAGAAGATGCTGTTTACCGTATTCAGCACTATATTGAAGGGGAAATATCAAAAATGGCATCGGCGATTGTACTTTTTGATGCCGATAGCCGCCCCGTTCGAGGTTTTACTGGGCGACGGCTCAATGTTGCACATACCAAGTTTGGACCTTTTGGTGAGACTTTAGCAACCAAAGCCGAATGGATACCAGAGTTGTATGAAGGTGCATGTGAGCTATTAAGTGCATTGCAATGGCGTGGTTTTGCTGAGGTGGAATGCAAACAAGCCAATAATGGTGATTGGTATGTGATGGAGGTTAATCCGCGCGTATCAGGTTGGACATGTTTGGCGGAGGCGGATGGTGCGGGTTTATTGTCGGCTTATTATCAATTGTGTTCACAAGATATACGCCTTGAAGAAGCTTGTTTACAGCATTCGAAAGCTGATTATGTGCGCATGGTGGCAACGTGTTATCATGACCCTGAATGGGATAATCCTGAATACTCGGGGCTATGGAGAAAATGCAAACGTTTGTTTGTTTTATTTGTAGAATATCAAAAGAAATATCCAGAGCGCTTGTTGGGTGCATGGGACGGGCATGATTTAAAAGCCAGTTTGCAGATTGCATGGCGAACAGTGTATCGGGTGTTTAAAGTATCAAAATCTAGGCGTTAATTTGCTGCTGAAGTGTATCCCAAGCGGCATGCACATCTGAAAAGATCAGGCGATAGAATAATACATTATCAGGTATGCGCCTATTTAGCATTTTAAGCATCAAATCTGGGCGCTGTTGGTGGTGCAAATGTTGGGGTAACTCCATCAAGGCCTCGCCACGGCGAATAGAGGTGAGTTCGGCAGGTTTACCGCCCTCTTGATAGCGAGGTAAGACAACCCATTGTAATGCTAATGGGGTATGCTCTACGTGTTGAGGCAGCCAAAGCAGCGTCTTGATAATCTTTCCCTCGGTGTCTGGAAATTGAAATCTAGCATGCTTGAGTAAGGGCGATGCTTGCATTGCAGTGCGGGAAAATGCGGGGTGTTCTTCTTTCCCCCACTGCAAAGGTCTTGGAAAAGCGGTGATGGTTCCTTGCTCTGAAAGCAATGAAAACTCATCGGATAAATATGCACAACCACTGAGTACAGCTTTGGTGCATAGGCTGCTTTTTCCTGCATCGGAAACGCCAGCAAAAAGGCATGTTTTATTATTAACCGCAATGCTTGCAGCATGCAATGATTCAAGTTCAGGTGTCAGTTTCTTAACAATATGGGTATAAAGAAAGACTTCAAACCCTGCGATAACTTCACCTGCATCGCTCCCGCCCCATTGATATTTTCCATCAATGGATAGGTGAATATGTGCTTTATCGGTGGTGATGGAAAAACGAATATTGGGTGCAGCCGATGATGGCTGATAAAGACTCACGATTGCCGCAATATCATGGCTGCAATCGGGATGTTCGGATTCAATATCGACCACAATATGACCGACACAGAAGCGAAAGCGTTGCATCATTCGATAAAAACACCGTAGGCAGAAAATTCTAATAGAATGTTTTGGGTGTCTTTGCGGATACGTTCTGGATTGCCATCGACAGATTCAATGACAATGTTTGTGATTTGTTCAGCAGTATGTGAACCATCGCATAATTCTAGAATAGCGGCACCGATAATATTCACGGAGACATGGGAGCCTGTTTCTGCATCCACATAGATTGTTTCATCCATACCTGTTAACTCCTCGCCAATAAGACTTGGGCGTTTGGTTGGGTACTCTGGAATGCTAAAGGTGTTTTGCTCGTCCATATTTACTCGGCTCCCAATGCATAGGCAATCATCTGACAGTCTCCACAGCTTAGTGATTCACGGCAAGACTTCCAGCGCTCAGTTGATGGTGCGGCTGCTTCACGTTGATGAAGTTGTTCGATAATTTGGGCTAGTGAATGCTGGCGAATATTGCCCAAGGATACTTTGCGTGAAAATACACATGGATAAACATTACCATTGGCGGCAATGCAGAGTTTACCACGGCGAACACTGCCCGTTTTAGGCGCGTGGGAGGGGGCAATGAGAATTTGTTTGGCTCCGTCCATAAACTTACCGCGTCCTGTTTGTTTGACAGGGTCAAAACGTACATGTGCGGCATTCATGCCAACTTCTTTTTCAAGAAAAGGAATCATGCGTTCTACACATGCAATGTTTTCAGGCATCAGTGCAATGCCTGCACGAATATCAAAGCCCATGTTTTTGGTCCGCTTCATGGCGGACAGAGTTTTTTTCCAACTACCAGGCAATTGAGTAATAGCATCATGTAATTCAGCTGTATCAGCATAGAGCGAGAAGGAAATACGTGGTTGATAGGGAGCGAGTTTGTTTAACAATGTTTCTGAAAGAAGTAATCCATTGGTGTAAATTTCAATGCCCTGAAAATCGAGTTCTGAGGCATATGCTACTGCGGCAACCAACTCTTTATGAATGAGTGGGTCACCACCTGTAAATTGCACGAAGGGTTGCCCGATGCTGCGTGCAAAATCCAAGCTGTGTTTAATTTCGTCAAGGCTAAGGAAGTCATTGCAGTCAGGGCTAGAGCTGGCGTAACAATGGATGCAGCGCTCATTGCATTGATCGGTGACCTCAATGAACAGCATGCCGAGAGACTGCCCCATTAACAATGATTGTAACTGCTTCTTCTGCATAGAGGCGTGGCTTAAGCCATGTAGCCAAGTATGTTGCTTTTCCAATAGCTGCAAGCGTTGAATATCTTGTGTTTCAAACGTTCCTGAAATGAGTTTATTTAGGCTCTCTGCAAATATGCCAGAGATGCTGGCATGATGACCCTCGGCTTGAAGGTTTAACTGCTTAGGATTCGTTTGGGAAACAAGTATGGAATGGTGTTGTGGCAAGTATAAAACAACAGGAGCAGAAGAAGCTTTCCAGCGACTCATCTAAACATTACTTAAAGGACTAGAAATTTTGTGAATTACTTACATGTCCAAGTTTTAATGCCGTTGGTATTGGTTTTGCCGCAAGCACAGCCACAGGCAGTAGCAACCTTAGCACACTGCTCCCTATTCTTGGGTGGAAATTGACGGCAAGCAGAGCAGTTGCCAATTTTACACTTTTTCCATGCGCATTTAACAGGGTCGAACTTTGGATCGCTTGGCACACATGGACAACAAGCATTGCCATTGGCTGAAACAATAATTGTGCCGCCACCCTTGCAAACTTTTGCTTGTCCAACGGGAACCCCAGCCTCAGCAATTTTATTGCCACCAATCATCACGCCTAGAATAGCCGGTGGCACATAGGTAGCCATTTTTAACAGTTTGCGTCTGGCTTGTTGCTCATTGTTCATAGATGCTGTTTCTGTTGGTTTGTTCATTGGCATACCTCAGTGTTCAATAACATGTCCAGTATATTTTAGGCTAGAATAGCAACGAAGTTTAGACTAAATTGTGCCCCTATGGCTAGTTCTAATTCAATTACTCAATCATCGCGCCAGCGTTTGTGTTATATTTTAGTGCAAAACTCGGGGCTGAACCTTGATGATTATCGCAATGAAGCGCTGATGATCCGCTCCATGCATGAAGGTGTGGATGGTCTGTTGCTGCCGATGATTGTAGCGATTGATGGTGATGAAATTCATGTCGAAGTTCGTGATGCATACCGTTTGCGTTTGCGTGAGAAACATGCAATTTATTTGCGTAATAATCACGTTTGTGCTCAGGTCTTTGAGGCGTTAAATGCCGCAAAAATTCCAGTGATTTGTATGCGTGGGCTAGCTGTTTCAAGTCGATTATATGGTGATATTGCCGCTTTGCGTCCGCAAAGTGATATTGATTTACTATTCCATACAGAACAAATGATGGATGCTAAACAGGTGTTGTGGGACATTGGTTTTCGCCCAGATCATGTTTACCGCAATATTTTTGTGCGTGGTGATGTGTCGCTTGATTTGCATGATGAGCCGTTGGGTATTGGGCGTATTCAAGCATGGGAATATTTAACGCCTTTGCGTGCGCCAGATTTTTTTGCCAGTGCAGAGCAAGGTGAGTTGGCTGGAGAATCGGCATTGCTGATTGATACGAAAATTGAGCTGCCTTATTTGTGTTTTCATGCCATGAAACACTCATTTGAGCGACTTATATGGTTGCATGATATTGCGCTATTGGCAAAAAAGATTGGTTCGGATAAGGCTTGGGATGATGTGTTGCTTGGAGTGCAGCAATATGCCTTACAGCGACCATGCTTTTATGCTTTGTCATATGTTCAGAAGCATTTGCAAGCACCTGTTCCTGAATATGTTTTGGATGCAATTCAACCCAGTATGGGGTTTGTTGAAAGACGCTTATTTAATAGGTTTATGGAGCATGAGATTGTTCCTTTTTTGGCGGAGAGGCTATTTGCACGCATGATGCCTAACTTTAGGCATCGCTTGGAATTTTGGCGCGAAACAATTTATCCGCGTTATGAAGTTCGTCAGCAAATGGCCAATGGGGGCTGTGTGAAATGTAGTTTCATGCGTACGCGTTTAAAACAAATTTTCAAAGCAGCTGTCTACTTTGTGCGTGAAGGCTGGTTGCTACTGCGCGGTTAATGGAAGCTGTTTCGACTGTCTATTATAATTCACCATCGAGAAGGTCGCTATTACCAGCTTGCTGTTCGCTGTCGGGCTGGTCGACCATCGTGGGTGCTGTGCCTTCACGAAAGGATTCTAAAAAAGGGTGTTCGGTTTGTGGTCCTGCTAGAAGCCCGTTTTTTCGGTTAATCATCACCCACTCAATACCCGCAGGGGCAATGAAATCTTTTTTAGCTTTGCCCTTATGGAAAGCTTGCATGGCGGATAACCATGTTGGTAATGCGGCGTGTGAGCCTGTTTCATGCCTGCCCATGGGTGTCGGAATATCTCGCCCTGTCCATACACCTGTTAATATTTGTGGAGTGTAACCAATAAACCAAGCATCAACCTGCTTGTTGGTGGTGCCTGTCTTGCCAGCTGCAGGGCGAGCAAGAGGGCGAGCCCTACGACCTGTGCCGCGCTGAATCACACCTTTTAGCATATTGGTGGTTAAAAATGCACTTGTAGGGTCAAGGATTTGCTCGGCAGGATGCATGCCTTCGCCTGCGGATAATACCGGGTCAACATGGCAAATCTGACAGCGGTGGCCAGCCACAGAACGCTGCAAGGTACGCCCTGTACGATCTTGCACTTGCTGGATAGTCACGGGCTTCCATTTTTTGCCAGCACTTGCCAAAGGAATATAGGCTTCGGTGAGCTGTTCAAGTGGTGATTCAGTTGCACCTAATGCGATAGCAAGTTGGGCTGGAAACGTATGATCAAAAGGAAAATCACGTAATTTATCGGTGAATGTTCGGATACCGACATCTTGTAGTAATTTGATGGCAGATAGATTGCGGGAATGCTCCAGTGCATCGCGTAGGGTGATAGGGCCTGCAAATTTATTTTTATAATTTTCAGGTCGCCAGAAGTTATCGGCATTATCGGCATCAAATACCATGGGTGTATCCATTACAATGCTCGCAGGAGTAAAGCCTTGTTCCATAGCCACGGCATAGAGCAGGGGTTTGAATGCGGAGCCAGGCTGTCGGCGCGCTTGAGAAACGCGGTCAAAATCGCCAAATTTAAAGTGAAACCCGCCTACGCGAGCCAATACCGTACCTTTTTCTAAATCGATCGCATAAAGTGCGGATTCGATGGATGGTTTCTGGCTTAGTCGAACACCGCCTTTATCATCACCTTGTAGATAAACCTCATCACCAACAACCCATGTGCGAGGGTGTATAGCAAGTTTATTCGGAGTGTCTGTTTTCGATTTCTTTGATGCATCAACGTTAACTTTTTCCCATTGCCATTTGGGTTTGCTTAGTTGCCATTGACTCTTACCATCATTGAGTTGCAAATCACCATTGGGTAGAATCTTCTCAACCAAGGCAGGGATAATTTGATCGCTACCCAACGGCTCTGTTGAATCTTTTTGGGCTTCGCCCCAAGCTTTGAGTAGATTCGCCCGTGTTTCAGATGTATGGAATGTTGGGGTGCGATAAAATTGGCGGTGCTCTACATCCAACACGCCTTTTCGCACGGCATGGATGGCGGATTCTTCTGCTTTTTCATTATATGGCACAACAATACTGAGACCTTGGCGACGTAAAGCACGCAGCCCAAAGCGGTGAACTAGTTGTTTGTGAATTTCTTCTGCATAAGCATCGCTTAGATGATTGCGCGGCAGGGGCGTAACGATGAGTGGCTCTTTGAGTGCTTGGGCGACATCTTCGGCTTTGGCGTAGCCGCTGCGCTCCATCAAATAAAGCACTGTGTTGCGGCGTTTTAGTGCCAAAGCATGATTGCGATGTGGTGCATATTTGCTAGGTGCTTTGGGCAGCCCTGCAATCATGGCGCATTCGGATAATGTGAGTTCATCCAAACGCTTGCCAAAGTAGCGCCAAGCAGCGGATGTGACACCATAAGCGCCGCGACCAAGATAAATCTGATTTAAATAAAGGTATAAAATATCATTCTTTGAAAAGGCTTCTTCAATGCGGTGGGCAAGAATCACTTCTTTGATTTTGCGGGTGTAAGTGCGCTCAGAAGTAAGTAGAAAATTCTTGGCAACTTGCTGGGTAATGGTTGAGCCACCTTGAACCTTGTGCCCTGCGACGATATTGGCAAACATAGCAGAAGCAATGCGAGCTGGATTGATGCCCATATGTTTATAAAATTGCTGATCTTCTGCGGCAAGAAAAGCATCGCGAACCTGCTTGGGGATTTCATCAAAGGGGGTTAAAATGCGATGTTCATCGGCATATTCAGCCAGCAAATCGCCCTGTGTATTATAGATGCGTGAAACTAATGGCGGTTGATAGTCTGACAAACGGCTTAAACTGGGAAGGTTGCTAGAAAAATAAATATATCCCATAGTCGCAGCTATAAAGCCAATAATAGAGATAGATAAACTCAGCTTTAGCAGAGTGATGAATATTCGCATGGGCGCAGTTTAATGGAATGTGTTGGTTTTATACAAGAGAGTATTTTACAGGAGTCTCCCCATTTTTATATAGGAAACCACCCTGATTACCAAATCCTGCAAGAGATAACTGCTTATCTGGCTTTGGTTTGTTTGGATTTCTTATAAATTTACTTAAGAGGTAATTGCAAAACTCCTCATTCAAATAGCTCAATAATTTAACTTTCCATTTTAAACGTAAACGGGTATCGTTACACATTGAGGTTCTCCTTTGTTTTTAAGTGGCTGTAAAATAATAATAAAGAGAGAATCTTAATCCAATACTAATTATTCAAAATAATCAGTGTTTTCAATAGGTTTTATGCCCTCGATGAAAAAAGAGGGGAGACTCCTGAGTATTTTAATAGTTTGACAGGCTTATTGATTTATTAGGTGCTAAGTTGTAGAAGCAGAGCGATATAGATCACAGACGGTATGATGATAAAAAAAGGTAATTATTTTATATGTATATAGTGAAAGAGAATAGAGGAGGCGGCTTCACGCTGATTGAGTTGATGGTGACTATTGCCATTATGGGGGTGTTGTTGGCTATTGCTGTGCCTGCCTTTGCTGAATGGAGAGCTACGACAGCACTTAAATCAGCGGGGGATACGTTGATATTGCAATTGAAGCAGGCTAGACACCTAGCCGTTGGTGAAAATAGAAGTGTGGCAGTACAAGTTTTCCCGACGCAAATTATTTTTGATCAGGATCCCAATGTTCCGCCTGTTGGAAAACCTTATCAAAATAAAGTAATATCCATGTCGCAGTTTGGCAATGTGACGTTGACGACGAACGCAGCTGGTGGATTGTTTTCTTTTAACAGTCGATGCACATCTAATACAGGAACGATAACAATTACTTTGGGCACTCGGATAAAGACGATTACCGTTAATAGGATTGGTAGGGCATATCTACAATGATGAGCAAATACAATAATGATTTATTCCAGAATGATGCTTCTAGCTTGGTTGAGCGAGATGCTCTTGGGAAATCGCAGGGATTTACACTTATTGAAGTGATGGTTGCCATGATGATTACCTTGATTGGTATGCTAGCGTTGGGGTCATTAACGATAACCTCGATGGACTCGAATGAGCTTGCTAGCGAAAGAACTGAGGCTGTGAATTTAGGCACGAGAATTATGGAAGAGTGGATTGCATCACCTACGGATGCATTGCCTACGCCATCTTGCACTCCTGCTGTTGGGCAGTTGGTTTCGGGAGGGCATTTAACATGTAACCCTGTGATATCAACTGTAAATGTTCAATATGATATATATCCTGTAGTATCGAATACGAATGCGCCTATTCCAGATGGGATTGGCAACCCCGCCTCAGGTGTTTTAGGGGCAGGATTGCGGGTTACCTCGATATTGGTGGATAGTACAAACTCCAATATATTATATGTAGGAACAGATGGTGGTGGTTTATATACAAGTAGTAATGCGGGAACAGCATGGACAAGAGTTGGAAATATTGGCTACATTCGTGTCAATGATATTAAACAGGATTCAAATGGTAGTATTTATGCAGGCACAGATGTCGGCGTAATAACCAATCAAGGACCGATGGGGACATGGATTTTAAGAAATGCAGGATTGCAAGACTTGACTGTGCATGCATTGCTTATTACCTCGTTGATTCCGCCTACTTTATATGCAGGAACAAATAGTGGAGTGTTTAAAAGTACGAATAGCGGTACTAATTGGGCCGCGAGTAGTGGAAATCCGCCAACTAATATTACAAACTTGAAGGTGAATGCCTTAGCGATTGATCCCGCCACGCCTACTACTTTATATGCAGGAACTGATGTAAATAGAGTGGTCGGTCCATCTTCGGGCGTTTTTAAAAGTGTGGATGGTGGCGTTAGTTGGATTTCAATGATGGCTTTGACAGCGAATAATGTAAATGCGTTAGCCGTTGATCCAACAATTACGCCGACTATTTTGTATGCAGGAACTGACGTGTATACTGCAACGGTAGGGACAAGTAATGGCTTAGATGTGTATGCTGGTGTGATGAATCCTAATGGTTGGGATTCAATGGCTTCTTCGGATGATTCATTTACCTTAGCTTTAGCCATGAATGGGGCTACAGCAATAAGCGGTACGAGAGGGTCTAATGCGATGGGTCAACGAGGTCTGAGGGCGGGCGTTTATGATGGTGTTAATTTTAAAACATGGTTTAATACTGTTTCCAACCAAGCTATGAGGCGTGTATATAGTATTGCAATTGACCCTAGAGATTCCACTAGATGGTATGCAGGAACGGATGCAGGAGTCTTAAAAAGCACAAATAGTGGAGCTGCGTGGACAGCCATCAATAACGGTATAGGCATTGTTCCAAAAGAGAAGGTTGTAACCATTTCATGGAATCATAAAGGTGCTAATCATTCCATTGTGCTTACGCATATTTCACGGAGACCTTACTAATGATGTGTTGCGCGAATGTGAAAGCTAGAGTCTTTAGGCAAGATCCCAAGTGTACAAGTGGCTTTACACTTATTGAGTTGATGGTGGCGATGGCGATTTCACTTATTATCTTGGCAGGTATTGTAAGTGTGTTTGTTTCTAATAGTAGGGCGCATTTGGCTGTTGTGAGCAAAGCTGAACTGATGGGAGATATGGGGCTTGCAGCGTCAATTATAAAAAGTGAATTGCGGCAATCAAAAAATATATGCTGGCTTCCAACATCGAAAATATTGGTGTATCAGCCACTAGACTCGAATGCAAATGTGGGTCCTGGGCTTGCATGTACTGTTCCAACGGGGTCGATGATGAATGGCGCATTTAAATGGGTTGCGGCTGGTTCTGGAGGGTGTTCCACCAGTAGTACACCATGTATATGTTGGGATCGCCCCAATGACGGAACAGGTTGTCAAGAATTGTTGCGTAATATATTGCCTCTGACTGGTTTGGATGCAAGTCAGGATCCTTATGCGGTATGGAGTGTTATATTAACGGGTACATATACGGATAGCAGTCATAATGTGGCAAATACTCAGTCCGTTTTTAAAGTGTGGGCACGAAATTGAATATATATTTTAAAGAAAGTCGTGGATTTGTATTAATTACAGTATTGGTTCTGTTATCATTGTTAACGATCCTTTCGATTGGTTTGTATTTCGTTACGCTATCGACAGAGCAAGATAGTGCGGTAGCCGTGAAGGAAGAGCAGTCGCGATATTATGCTGAAACAGGATTGTCGTATGTGCGATGGGCTCTGGCAAATGATGCGGACTTGGATGCTGTGGACGTAACGGTACGAGCGCCAGCGGCTACGCCTGCATTATTTCCTGCGACTGCTGCGGATGACCCAACTGTTGGTGATAAGGAAGAGCTGGGTAATTTAAAAAGCAACCCCGGTCCAACAACTCTCGGAGGAACAGACGGCGCTCTGATGTATTTTGATAATTCACCTTTGGGAGCGGGTCGTGCGGTACAGGCGCCAATTCCAGCAGGCGGCGTGGCTATATATCGTATTAGTAGCAATCTACCTAGATATATAGTGATCAACATTGGCGCGGCGGGTCAAATTACGACAAGCATATCTCCCATGCCTCATAGCGCTAACCCTGTGCCTGGTAGGGATATACCGCTTAGGAATGGAGCTGTTGTATGGTTGACCGCTGGGGATGCTGTCGCTGATTATGCTATTGACCCAACTGGAGGGGCTTGTGGGGCAGGAGTGATAACCTCGCAAACCGCTTGTCATTTCCCTTATACATTGGCTGGTGTGGTTCAGCCCGCTGTTATTACCCCTTATAGTATTGTAATCTACAGTGTGGGATATGTGGACGGTCGGGCTTTGGCATTGATTCGCTCCGTTGCCAGTGCTTTGTAATATGTGATATAGATTGCTGATAGAAAGGTAATGTACGGTTAGGGTTGGTGTTGCCTAGTGTTTATCGCTTGGTTGTAGTAGTAAATTAAATATGTAAGGAGTGTATATGAAACTAATAAAAAGTGTAGTTGTGATGGGTTTGTTTTTAATGTTGGTTAATACCAGTGCTTCTGCTTCTGAGGAAGCAGAAGGTGAAGTGGCGGCTGAAAGTAATGCTTGTATTACTTTTTCTGAAGCGAAGCATTATGAGGAAGCTAAAGAAGTGCATGAACGTGAGAAGGCTGACGAAGAACGTAAGAAGGCTGATGAATCTCATGAAGGTGATGATGGTGACCATGGTAATGGTGAACATGAAGGCAAAGCTGTAGAACATGAGCATAATGCAGATGAACATCACCATAAGGCAGCAGAGTATGAAGATAAGCATGCGCCAGATGATTCTACAGCGTGTGTTGATGCAAGTGGAAATGCTGGATTTTTACCTGCAGCAGTGTCATCAGTAACGGGATCAAGTGCGTATCGTGAGATTCAAGGTAAGTAATTAAATCATGCGCATGAGTTGGTCGGCAGTGAGTGCGAGAATGCCAAGCATCAGGTGGTGCACCCGGCATTCCGCACTCTTGCTTTTGATTTCTGATATTGAATGGGAAACATCGAAACTCCAGTGTTTTTAACGTTAAATAGGCTAAAAATATCAATGTCTCATTATCACTTATGACTTTATACCATGAGGGTCATTAATCATTTCATGCCCTAAGTTTCAAAGAAGCCTTTGTTGTGAGCTGCAAAAACACAATAAAACAACGACTTTTAACTTAACCTATTGAAAATAAATCATAAATTAAATACGGGAATATTGATTTAAGGGTGCGGAATGTCGGATATTAAATGGTCTGAAGTACCCGTTAATTGCGCAATATTATGCACAGGCATCGCCTTACAAAGCTGTATCGCCAATGCCTTGGAATAGTGTGCAACCAGAAGTAATACCGCTCCACGGCGGTGAAGTTAGGCGCACTTTGTCATCGCTTTTTGATACGAGGGACGCGCGCTTTGAGGTGGCACTCATGCTTAGAAAAGTTCAAATTCAGCCATTCTTTTGTCACTGTATCATGCACTTTGCAAGCTGGGCTGCTAGAATCTTTATCAGGGTCTAGAAAGTGAGCACCTCGCTCAAAGTCGACTTCAATATCAAGCGTTTATTCGCGACATTGAAGTTCACCGACTTCACATACCATGATGATAGGTCCCTAAAGCTGTTTCAAAACAATCTCTTTAGATCGGTCAAGCCTTTAAAATTAAAGGTCAAAATTTTACCCGCAACCCACTTGTTTTTCAAAAGAGCCAAATCTGTACTTGGTGTTTGTCCAATATTGCGCTTTAATCTATAGTGATGTAACTCACAGACTTATACATAGATAAAGAGGATAGTGCTTAACTATGGGCGTAACTACTGGCAATAAAGATTTTTTTTTGAATCAGCGCGGGTTCACTTTGATTGAGCTTATGGTGACGATTGCTATTGGTGGTATTTTGCTATCGCTAGCAATAGGTGCGTGGGGAAGCATGCGTGAGAACACACGGGTTGATTCAGCAAAAGAGCATGTGGTGAGTATTTTGCAGCAGGCGCGCTTGAAAGCCTTATCTTCTGGCTTGGATCAAGTTGTAAATGTGAAGGCGAGTGCTGATATTATTACTAATACCCTTGGTCAGGATAGAAATTTTTCAACGGATAGAATTAATATTCAAAAGTTTGTTTGCACTGGTTGTGTGGCTACAGATCCAGTAGTGGATACGATTACATTTACACGACGCGGCACCGCGATTAATAAGAATATTTTAGTTACATCTCCAGGCTCAAATCGACAGTTTATTATTATGGTGAACGGTGTTACAGGCAGAATTGCTGTTCGCACCCAATGCAACGTTGGAACTGGAAAATGTTTATGAATACTCACTCTTTTGAATACAAATCCAAGCAAAAGGGCTTCACTCTGATTGAAGTCATGGTCACCATTGTGATTGTATCTATTGGCATGCTTTCGTTGGCGGGTTTGTTGATTACGGGTATTAAAGTTAATGCAGCAAATGAGGCGCGAATGGATGCATCAGGCTTGGCGCAAGGCATTATGTCGAGGGTTTCGGTAAGTGCAGCGACGGCAGGCTACACTCAGGCACAAGCGACTACTGCTGCTCAGAATATTCTTGCAGCCCGTTATGATGCAAATGGGCTAAATGGTGGTTATAACCCTACCATTATTATGGTACCGACAACGGCAGCCACAGGGTTTACATCCATTATCGTGCGTTTGCAATGGAATGATCATGGCAATGCCAAGCAAGTTGAGTTGCGGTCTGGGGTGGTGACAAATTGAATGATCTAATGATGAAATCACCTTGTGAGAAAGGCTTTACGTTGATTGAAATGATGGTCACGATGGTTGTCGCCTTGGTTGTGTTGGGCGGTTTGATGCTGAATTTTACACAGCAAAATAGTGAGCATAAGTATCAAGGGAAACGCATTGATGCGGTGCAGGACCTTGAGTTTGCCATTAAGTTTGTTGCTGAAGATCTGCGTAGTGCATTGATAAGTGCTGGCACAGCGATAACTCTTACTGATGCGGGTGCAGATCCATTTGAAACTACTGCAATCAGTTTTTTTGTATGGGATGAGACTTCTGCAGCGGCAAATAAACGTGCGCAGCGGCAATACCTTTATAATCTAGGTGCTAAAACATTGAGATACAATAGGGATATTACGGGCATGACAGCTGCTGCGGCGGCAGCGGCTTCCAGAGAATTTTTAACGAATGTAACGCTTTTTAAGATTTTTAATGATTCTACTGCTCGCCCTGCGGCTTACACAGACATTCCTAGCGCACAAGCAGCGATTGCTTTGGTTAACCCTGCGGCTAGCACCCCAGGCTTTACCATTCTAATTGAAGTTGAAGTGGATGCAGGTTATAAAAATGGATCCTTTGTTGATGTTCGTGGTAATAATGTTGGCATTACAGGGCATAAGAGAATTTGGCGTTATATGCAGGTTTACCCGAAAACCTCAGTTAATTAGGAGCGTTGTATGACACATGAAAAAAATGATGAACGCGGTTTTATTTTGGTTACAAGTTTAATTTTATTGTCTATTTTAACAATGCTTGGGGCAGTTTCTTTTTATAAGAGTAATATTGCAATTAAAGTTTCAGCAAGTTCGATAGAAATGGAGCAAGCATACGCTGCGATGAATGTTGGGCTGGGTAAGACATATGCTGATTGGAGTGCGAATTCTGGCGCAGGAAGTGAGTTTAAGGCCATAGGTGATTGGGTTGCTAGTAAAACAGGTACTAATCCTGCGATTTACGTGAATTCTTATCCTTCAAAGGTTGCTGATCTTGCTGGCGCTAATCCACCGGCTGGTGCGCGGATTTATACTTTGGGGGCGACAGGAGTGCCTGCTACAGGAACTGCGTGGGGAGGGACTAAGGATCCTCAGGTTGCTATTTGGGTCACTAGCTTTGAGCCACAGGCTGGTAGTGGATACCCTTATGCTACAAGTAATTACGTGACAACCACCTCTTGTCCTACCTGCGCCCTTGTGGTGTATGCTTTGGGACGTTCGGGCGATGCTCGTCGACTTGGACGTGAGTATATGTCTACGGTAACTCAGACTATTGAAGGTTATGGGGCGATGGTAAATGCACCGAAATTTAAAAATGAATCAGATAGGTGCTCTGGAACAACGTCAACATCAAGTTTAGGCACGACGGCGCTTCCGACAACCGGTCTTAAAGATAAAGATGGCAATGCCGTTCCTATGATAAACGGTTCCCATTTAATTGATTCTACACAGGCACCGGGTGGCATTGCTATTGCATCAAATAATTCCATTAATTGGCCTAGTTCCAGTAAGCTATTTAATCCTGATACAGCATCATCGGCTAAAAATATTAATCCCTATGTTGTCTTTGATCCAGGGAAGGTTACAGCGTTGACAAAGGATTACCCTGAAATTGATGGTGGACTAATTACTAATGTTTCTGCATCAGTGATGAGCGCGGATAGGTTTGCAAGCGATTATATGAATTATTTTGATTCCGCTTCAGACCAGCTTTTTCAACTTGATGCTTACCGAGAAGCTGCGAATCGTATTGCAGGATTTCCTACTGAAATGATTGGTGCTTATAAGGTTGATACCGGTGGCGGGACAACGATTGACGGTACCACTGCGGGCACTTCTTTGGGAAATTATTCAACGCTTAAAGCAAATAACTCAAACCATGCGCGAATGGGAACAATTCAATGGTTGGATCTGGCATATAATATTGAAAATGATATTCCGATGTATGGTATTGTTCGTTTGATGCTGCCTGTGAAGTTGGATAAAGCAGAAAAGGGCAATGGTTCGGGTTGTGGGGCTGGGAATGATCCTGCGAAATTTAAAATTTCGCATGACCCGCTTGCAGGTGGAACTAATAAGAACGGCAAGTTAATAGTATATGGCGGAGCACTTTTTGATTTCTATTACGATACCAATACCAATGATATCTATGAGCCTGGCACAGATCGGTTGCTTACGCCACAGGAGGCGATGTCGTTCAAGGTAAATGTCGATTCGCCCTTGATGTTCAATCCGGTGATGGATGATGTTGGCGGAACAAATTCAGGCCCGCGTACGGGCGCTACGGCCTGTACCGATTATACTCAGATTGATTGTTATCCGAATGGTTCGCCAAGTTGGGATCTGACTTCGGATAAATTAAGTGGTGGTGATGGTGTGATGGATCTGATTGGGGATGTGGATTATGTAGCTAGAAACTGGGCTACCAAGGTGCATACTGGCACGGCTTATGTGCCCGCTAGTGCTCCTGGTTTTAAATATCAAGACTGGATGACTGGAGAGCCTGTTGCTCTTGGCAGTGCAGCTTGGGGCAGTACGGGGGTGGCGACGAAGGCAGATTTGGAGGCGTTGTTGGATTATTATATTCGCACTACTGCCAATGGTGTTACGCCTGACTGGAATTATAAGACATTAGCGACTATTGAAGATCATCATACGACATTTAAGATTCATACAAAATCAGATTTGGTTGATAGCCCATCGGCAGCAGATCTCTATCACACTTTTTTACCTAGTGGGTATATTCATGGTTGGAAACGTGCCATGATGGTGACTGGTTTGGCCTCGGAATCAAGCACAGGGTCAGGTAAGAGTAGATGGAATGAAAAGTTGATAGGATCGGGATCGCCATTTTATGATACAAGAAATACATATTTCAATCTCAATGGCTATGGTAATGCAGCTAAAGTTGATAAGACCTTCGCGGATATTCCTGCAGAGATGTATGCAGGCGGCTTGGTGGATATGCATCAGATTGTAAATACAAGTGGGGTAGTTTATACGCCAGGGCAGCTAGAGCTTGAACAGAAGATACAGAATGGTTTTCAGGCATTACAGTATATCAATGGTATTATTATTACAGGGCACGGCACATATTTTAAGCAGGAAAGTGGGGCTCCAAACGCTTTGACGATTATTGTGTATGATGATACATCTATTGATAATTTACCTACAAAAAAAGCAACATTGGCGACAGGAAGAAAGTACTGGCAGGAACTTAAATAATGCTTATGTTTCGTATGCTTGTGTTGCCTTTGCTCTTGTGCGTGTTTGCAAGCCCACTTTTAGCGACAACACTTTATCAATGGAAAGATGCATCGGGGCATATGCATTTTACAGATAGCCTTGCGAAGGTTCCTGTTGAATACCGCCCTAATAGTGCTAGGCAGATGAAGCCTTTAAAATCAGCATCTAAGGATGCGAAATCTAAAGTTCTGGATGGTCGAGCGCTGTATGATAATAAGTGTGATTCATGCCATGTGATTGGTTATGCAGATGATGGGGCTAGAGAGGGGCTTGCTTGGGCAATTATTGATCAATCAACAAAATATCCTCATACAAGAGAAAATCTTTTTAGGAATCTAAGGGGTATTGTAGATGGCCGTATTGATATGCCGATTGTGGATATTGGCGATGATGAGTTAATGGCAATTACAGACTATCTTATCAAAGAGTCTGCGCCATAAAATTGTATTTGACTCGGTGGTAATGGTCGATTTCGGGGGGAGGAATCAAAAATTTTCCCTAAACAAACTTGACATTATCCCTTGTTTTAAGCTATGTTGCGTATATATGTGTGAGTAATACATCAAGATGGGAGGGCAAGTGGGGCTTTTTTCTTCAAATAATGATGGATTAATAGCGATTGATATTAGCTCTACGGGCGTGAAACTGGTGGAGTTGGCTCATACGCGGTCAGGTTATGAGCTAAAGGCAATGGCGGTGGTACCGCTACCTCGTGATGCGATTGTTGAAAACACGGTCATTGATTCTATGGCAGTATCCCAGGCATTGCTTGATGCCCTTGAAGAGGCTGGGCCGTCCAGCCGTAAAGTTGCGATTACTGTGTCGGGCAATGCTGTGATTATTAAGACTGTGAACATGCCAGCAACCACTGAGTTCGAACTGGAAACTCAGATTGAATTCGAAGCGGATCAGCATGTGCCTTATGATATTGATGATGTTTATTTAGATTTCCAAATTCTTGGTGAAGATGCTGCTGATGCAGCGCAGATGGAAGTGGTGCTTGTGGCCTGTAAACGTGAGATTGTTGATGATTATCAACTTGTTTTAAGCGAAGCGGGGCTGGAAGCAAAGTGTGTTGATTGTGCGGTTTTTGCGCTGGAGAATGCAGCGGAAATGTTAGGGTTGATCAATAATGATTCAGCAATAGAATCATTTGATGAGGAAAATAGTCAGGCAATTGGCTTGGTTAACATTGGCGCTAACCTAATGAATATTAATATCTTGAAAAATGGGCAAATGGCATTTGTACGCGATCAATTCTATGGCGGGCAAAATTTAACTGAAGAAATTCAAAAAGAGCATAATTTGGGTTATCAGGCAGCTGAAGAAATGAAAAAGAATGCCTTCCACGATGTGAGTCCTGAGGCGATTGAACGCTTTTATGTAGGGCTAACCTCTGAGTTGGTGCGATCTCTTGATTTCTATGCTGCGAATTATGCCGAATGTCCCGTGCAAAAATTGTATCTAACGGGTGGGGCAGCGTTAATGCCTGAGGTTGCTGTTGAGTTGGAGCAGCGCTTGGGTATTGAAACAGAAGTGGTAAACCCATTTGATAAAATAAAAATCAATAAAAAGAAATTTAATCAGGAGTATTTGGATAAAGTTGGCCCTATGATGATGGTGCCAGTGGGTCTTGCACTTAGGAGTTTTGACTCATGATTAGAATAAACCTGCTCCCTTATCGCTCTGAGCGGTGTAACAATAAAATTCTACAGCATTTGGCTTGGCTGTTTGGTTCTGTAGCGCTGACTGTTGCTCTTTTGATGTTTGTGAATATGTATGGGAATGGGCAGTTATCTGATCTGCAGACCGAGTTTGGACAATTACAAGCCCAGAATACGGTTTTGAAGAAGAAAATCGGTAAAATAAGAAATTTGGATAGGCTAAGGGTTGATGTTGAGCGCAAGCTAGCTTTGGTGGATGAGCTGCAACAGGGGCGTTTTGAATCACTCAAAACCTTGGATGAATTATCGAAAGTGATTCCTGAAAATGTATGGTTAACATCTATTGTAGTTAGCTCTGGGCATCTAAAAATTGCGGGTTTAGGCGAAAGTAACAAAGCGGTTGCAAATTTTATGCGTTCTTTGGATAGCTCTCCGTTATTTGGAAATATTTCATTGCAGGTCATTTCACGAAAAGAGGCTGCTGGTGTGCCTGTGCGAAATTTTTCAATGACATTAAATCGCTTAAATGAGCCTATGCAAGGCGGTGAAAAATGAATGTAGATGCCTTGAACCTAGATTTTTTACGACCTTTGTTGCCATTGCCATCATGGCAAAAGATTGTTGCTTTGGTTGTCATTGTCATAGTGATTATTACCGGATATTTCTTTTTGGGTTGGCAGCCACTTCAGCAAGAAATTGAAAGCCAACAGGCTCAAGTTGAACGGCAGCGTGTGGTGCTAAAGAAAAACCAGCGTTTGGCTCAGGATTTACCTCGCAAGCGTGCTGAGTTCGCGAAACTTGAAAAACAGTTAAAAGTTGCGCTAAATATGTTGCCTAAAAAATCTCAAATTCCAGATTTATTGGAAAGTGTAACTTGGGCAGGAAAGGATTCAGGTTTAGAATTTAGTGTATTTAAACCAAAGGGTGAAAGTGCAAAGCAGATTTATGCGGAAGTGCCTGTAGATATTAGTGTGAAGGGTACATACCGTCAGCTTCTTACCTTTTTGAAAAGAGTGGGTGAAATGCCCCGTATTGTGGCGATTAAGAATTTAAATATCTCCCAAGGCAAAGCCGGTGGAAATTTGGTAGTGAAGGGCAATGTAATTACCTATCGTTTTATTGATAAAGCTGCTGTGAAAAAACAAAGAGGTCGTAAGCGCAGATGAGTGCTAGGAGTCTAAGGTGAATAAAAAGCAACTAGGTGGAATCTTCATGAACAGCAAAGGAAGTTTTTTGAAATACTTGCTCTCATTATGCATGTTATTTGCAACATTGGGATTGAGCTCAGTTGTGTTTGCTGCGCAAATTACGGGTGTGACACTATTAGATTCGGGTGATGGTGATGTGTTACGTATTGAGAGTGATGGGCCATTGAACTATCAGGTGTTTGATTTAGATGGTCCGCCACGGTTGATTTTGAGTTTTTCAGGGGCGACATTAGGTGATGGCGTTGAAGCTTTGCAGTCATCAGGTAATGGTGTGACACGGGTATATCCAGTAAGTGATAAGGGTGTTGTTCGTCTTGAGGTGAGCTTGAGTGAAGTTCTGGCCTATGATATAAAGGACGTTAATGATACGTTGGTTGTGCATTTTGCAGGCATAAAAGTAGAGCAAAAAGCCAGTGCCATAGTGAATGCTGTGATTCAAGATATTGAAGTACGTGATCGTGGCTCAGTGACGGAATTGATTTTACGTGGTGAACATATGGATGCCAACCACAATGCATTTATGACACAAGGTAACCAGCAATTAATTCTGGATTTATGGGGAGCATCCTCGCGTTTGA
The DNA here is from genome assembly GCA_964414875.1 of uncultured Zetaproteobacteria bacterium. Taxonomy (GTDB): domain Bacteria; phylum Pseudomonadota; class Zetaproteobacteria; order Mariprofundales; family Mariprofundaceae. Next base: position 31,191 of record CAYPXU010000003.1, read on the forward strand.
AAAAAACGAGTTTTCAATATGCAACCCAACGTATTAATAGTGTGCTCGTAGGCCAAGCCGATGACCGCGTTCGTTTGGTTGTTAAACTTTTGCCGACTGCGGATATGCATCAACAGATTGATGCGACTGCAGATAAAATGGTAATTCGTTTGGGTGGAGTGATTGCGAAGAAGAAAGTGAATGTGCTGGAAGTTGAAAGTGTAGACTTTCAGCCAGATGATCGCATTGCTCATGTAGTGATTCGTACAGATGGCACAGACCCTGTCATTAATGTGCGAGAGAAAGGTGATCATGTCATTATTGATGTTAAAAAGTCTAAGCTTCTTGCAGGGCAAGAGCGTTCTCAAGATGTTAGTGCTTTTCCTGGACCTGTACGTCAAATTGATACCTACCAACTGGGTGAGCAAGTGCGTATTGTAACGCGTTTACGTGAGAAAGTGAGTGTAACATCGTTTCAACAGGGAAATGTCTTTACAATTAATTTTGAGCCTGAAGATATGGCTTTAGCGCGTATGAATACGGGTGGACAGAATGAGTTTTCTTATACAGGTCAAAAAGTTACCTTTGATTTTAAAGATATTGATATTCGTAATGCTTTAAAGCTGATTGCTGAAATGAGTGATCTAAATATTATCATGTCAGATGATGTTACAGGTGTATTAACCATGCGCTTGGTTGATGTGCCTTGGGATCAGGCGTTGGAGCTTATCCTTTCAGCACGAGGGCTAGGTAAACAGCAGTCAGGCAACGTGATGCGTGTTGCTCCGATGGAAGTATTGCGTGCTGAATATGAAAGCAAGCTGCAAGCACAGCACGGCTCACAACAGCTGGAGCCTGTATTAACTGAATTTATCACTTTGAGCTACACTAAAGTTGATGATGTGAAAAAGATCATTGAGGGCGCATCTGCTAATGCAACAAAAGGTGGTCGTGGCAAAGGTGGTGGAGGCAAAGGTGCGGCAAATGAAGCTACAGTTGGAATTTTATCGTCACGTGGAAGCTTTTTGATTGATACTCGCACAAATACTTTGATTATTAAAGATACACAAAAAGCGATTAATGCTGTGAAGCGTTTGGTTGCCGTGGTAGATAAACCTATCAAGCAGGTACTGATTGAAGGTCGTATTGTTGAAGCAAGTGATAATTTTCAACGAGACCTTGGTGTTGCTTGGGGTGGGCAATACACGACGAGGAATGGCACACAGATAGGTGGAACTAGAGTATCTGGAGGCGGGACTGGCGGGACAGGTATGCTGGTGGATCTTCCTGCGGCAGTTGGTCCAGGTGTTGGTGGTGGGTCGGTTGGTATTGCTTTAGGTACATTAAGTAATGTGTTTAACTTAAACTTAGAATTATCTGCTGCAGAAGCGGAAGGCGAAGTGAAAATTGTTTCAAACCCACGTGTGATCACGACGAATCTGAAACCTGCAACGATTTCGCAAGGGGTTGATGTTTCGTTTACAACAATCACTCAAAATGGCCCTCAGACAAACTTTAAGAAGGCTGATCTAAGCCTTACAGCAACACCGCAAATTACTGCCGACAACCATATTATTTTACAATTGGAGATTACTAAAAATACACCTATACTTAACTTAACAGGTACTGATACGAATATTGACACCAAAAAAGTTACTACTGAAGTATATATGGACAATGGTGAAACGGTTGTGATTGGGGGAATTTACACGCGTACGATTAATAAGGGTAATCAAAGTGTTCCTGGTTTGGCATCGATTCCAATTTTAGGTTATTTGTTTCAGAAAAATACAAAAAGTGATAAAAGATCGGAATTGTTAATTTTTGTTACGCCTAAGATTTTAAATACGGCAAGTGAAAGCCGTTAGACAGTGATTCTGATTGGCTCCATGGGAGCTGGAAAATCAACGATCGGGCGGCTTTTAGCCGCCCGCTTGGGTTTGCAGTGTGTGGATTTGGATGAAGTGATTGTTGAGAAGGCTGGTAAGCTTATTCCACGTATTTTTGAAGAAGATGGTGAGTGTGTGTTTCGTGCTTTAGAAACTGAATCGTTACAACAACTATGTGCAGAGAGTAAAGATAAAGTATTGGCGACAGGTGGTGGTGTTGTGATGTCAGCTCCAAATCGCGAGCGCATGAAACAAACGGGTCATGTCATTTGGTTGGATGCACCTCCTGAAATATTGGCAAAACGCATTGCGGGTGATAAGAATCGCCCTTTATTAAATGGTGTAGATGTATTGCTCAAAGCCAAAGAGTTAGACCGCCAGCGGCGAAAATATTATGAGATGAGTGCAGACTTTCGTGTGGATACTTCGCTAATGAGTGCAGCACAGGCGGTGAATGCGATTATCGCATTTGTGAAAAAGTGAATTTCTCTATTATTAGTGAAGTGTGTTAGAAAGGAAGAGTTATGAATCAAGCTGATATATATTGCGTAGCACTGGGTGAGCGCTCTTATGATATTCATTTGCAGGCGGGCTGTTTAAAAAATATTGGTGATGCCATGCGCACGCTATTTCCAAATGCTGAACGCTGCATGGTGGTGAGCAATGATGTTGTTGCACCGTTGTACTTAGATGCAGTGGATCAAAGCCTTGCTGCGGTGGGTTGGCAAGTCTTTAAACATATCCTTCCTGATGGTGAACATTTTAAAACAGTAAGTACATGGTCAGAGATTATGGATGCTTTGATGGATTCGCGTCTATCTCGCAATGAACCAATCATAGCCTTGGGTGGTGGCGTAGTTGGTGATATGACTGGTTTTGCAGCATCATGTTATCGCCGTGGCATTCCCTTTGTGCAAGTGCCGACGACTTTGTTGGCACAGGTGGATTCTAGTGTGGGAGGCAAGACCGCAGTGAGTCATCCGCATGGCAAAAATATGATTGGTGCATTTTATCAGCCGCGTCTGGTGTGGATAGATTCAGATGTTTTGCAGACACTTGAGCCTAAGCAGTTGCGCGCAGGGCTGGCGGAAGTGATTAAATATGGCGCGATTTGGGATCGATCATTTTTTGATTTTGTTGAACAGCAATCGGAAGCTTTGTTGCACTTGGATGAGATTGCGATTAACAAAGTGATTGTCGAATCTTGTCGTTATAAAGCGGAAATTGTGATGCAGGATGAGACTGAGCAGGGGGCGCGTGCGTTATTGAATTTAGGGCATACATTTGGGCATGCGATTGAGGCGATGACACATTATACTGCTTATTTACATGGTGAAGGTGTGGCGATTGGCATGCGTATGGCAGCAAGATTATCGGAAATGCGTGGTGATGCTCCAGATGGTACAGAAGCAGCGATGATAAAGGCTTTGATGGCATTAGAGCTACCTGTTGAGCCACCGAAATTTACAGCAGCTGAATGGCTAGATGCTATGGGGCATGACAAAAAGAATATCGGAAGCCGTATTCGTTATGTGTTGTTAAAAAAGATTGGAGAAGGTTTTATTGCTGAAGATGTTGCCAATAGCGAAATTGAGTCGTTGATAGCATCGTTTTAGATCGGTATTTTTAGGTGTTACGGATAGTATTCTAATACATTGTAAGATCTCTCGACTTCGCTCGAGATGACAAGAGTGTTGCTATGTCATTCCGACCGAAGTGGAGGAATCGTGCCTTACAATGCTGGATTAATCATCACCACCGAGCATGCCGAACATGACGAGCAAGTTCTGAAACAACAGAAAAACATCCAAATAAAGTGTTAAGGCTGCGGCAATATATTCGTTACTAGGATAATCGCGCAAAATATTTGA
>CAYPXU010000004.1:0-30616 GCA_964414875.1 uncultured Zetaproteobacteria bacterium
CACAATTGCTGGGCTTATATTGCAGGGCATCCTATTGAATCCATCGAACGCGGCTCCTCTGATGCAGGCGAGCCATCTGGCACAGCGGGCAAACCCATGCTGAATGTATTGCAACACAAAGCAGTGAATGAAAGCATTGGCGAAATCGCCGTGGTTGTTAGCCGTTATTTTGGCGGCATTAAACTTGGTGCAGGTGGTTTGGTTCGTGCTTATTCCAGCAGCGTGCAACTTGCCTTCGATGAGCTGCCACTAGAGAAGGTTGTCGCAACTATTGCTGCAGAAGTATGTTTCTCTTATGCACTGGAAAGCCAAATGCGCCACTGGCTTGAAAAGTATCAGGTTGAAATTTGCAATATATCGTATGAAGAACAAGCTAAAATGACACTTTTAGTGCCATTAAACATTAAAAATAACCTGAAAAATATCATTTATGATAAAACACAAGGAAAAGTGAACATGAACTTCCCCACATAAGTAAGGGCGTTTTAACACTCAGCCAATAGCTGATCAATCATAGCTTCCGCTTGTGGCACATAAGCCCTGCCAAATAAGTTGGCATGGTTCAAGATATGGTAAAGGTTATAAAGCGCCTTGCGAACCTGATAACCCGCATCAAGCGGATAAGCCTCATGGTATGTGGCATAAAAATCACGTGACAGACCGCCAAACAATTCTGTCATAGCTATATCAGTCTCTCGATCACCATAATACACCGCAGGATCAAATATCACAGGCTTGCCATCGCTATCTGCCCCATGATTGCCAGACCAAAGGTCACCATGCAATAAAGATGGAAAGGCTTCATAACCTGTGAAAAACACATGCAACTCAGCCATCAAGTGCTCGCCTTTATCTTGCAGACTTGCTGGGAAACCATGTTGATTGGCAAGCCTTAATTGATAGCCCAAGCGGTGGGTTCGATAAAAATTTATCCAGTCTGTATCTGTTATATTGATTTGCGCTGTAGAACCAATGGTATTATCACGCAACCAACCAAATGATTCACCCGTGCAAGCATGCATAGCAGCAAGCTGTTCTGCGAATTTCTTTTCAGATATTCTATTGTGTGAAGTGAGCGCGATATACTCCATCACCAGCCAACTATGCACATCATCACCCGCACATGCATATACCTCTGGCACACGAATGACTGCCGCATCACGCAAAGCCTGCAAACCCACCGTTTCCGCTTCAAACATAGATATGTATTTGGCTTGATTGAGTTTAACAAACAGCGATTGCTGCCGTAATTTTACCCGATATGTTTGATTGATACTGCCACCTGATACAGGCAGCCAAGATAATGAGTTTATCTCATCTATATTAAAATGATTTTGATACTGATCGATCGACTCCGCCACTGCCACTGCCAAGCGTGTATCAGCGGGTGGCATCATGATTTATGACGTTTTTCCCAGCGACGCATCACCGCCACGCGCCATGACCAATGAATACCGATATAACCCAACATGCCCGTTAGTAAACCCAGCAGCAAACAACCCAATAAAAAGGGCTGCCAAATCAATAACATACTATGCATTACCCAATCAAAGGATGCTTCAAAATGAAAGTCTTCTTCTGGCAGAAGTAGCACCCACCCCCCCACTTTATATGCTAAGTAGAAAAGTGGCGGCATGGTCAAAGGGTTCGTCAGCCAAACCAGTGCAACAGATACAGGTAAATTAGCATGTAACCAAATAGCTCCAGCTGCTGCCACAACCATCTGAAATGGGATCGGTAAAAAAGCACAAAATAGGCCTACAAAACAGGCTTTCGCCAAAGAATGTCTATTTAAATGCCATAGACAAGGGTCATGCAACAAACGTCCAAAACAGCGCAACGATTTATGATCCCGAATTGTTTTCGAATTCGGCATCCAACGTTGTGCAAATTTTCTAGGCACGCGTTATTACTCCATTCTCGGAAAAACGGGGGAAGGAGCTTGGCATGTATGCCCTACTTTCAATTGCCCCCAACCTGCACAATCAAGTAATCTTAAATCATCAATCTTCACATCTTCATTTAGAATCTGAGCCAACATTTCAGCCATCTTTTCAGGCATAAAGGGTGATAATTGAATAGCCACCAAACGCAATGTTTCAATCAAATGATACAATACTGTATTTAATCGTGCTGTATCCCCAGTTTTTGCCAAAGCCCAAGGCGCATTATCTTCCACATAACGATTGCCATGTTTGACAACTTGATTCACCCGCTCCAGTGCCAAATGAAATGCCTGACGATTCAATAAACCATCTACGTCACGCTGCATGGCATCGACATCGGCAATCAAAGCGCGATCCATATCCAACTCTTCGCCTACTTCACCAAGCATACTAGCATTATATTTTTTCAACATCGCCAAAGAACGGTTCAGCAAATTACCCACATCATTAGCAAGCTCTGAGTTATAACGGCTTTTCAGTGAATCAACGGAGAAATCACCATCCTGCCCAAAGGGAACTTCACGCAATAAAAAATAACGCAATACATCGGCATCGTATTTTTCAAGCAAATCCGCAGGACGCAAGGCATTACCCTTGGATTTGGACATTTTCTCGCCTTCCACAGTCCACCAGCCATGCGCAAATATACGTTTCGGCAATGGCAAACCCGCTGCCATCAACATGCATGGCCAATAAACAGCATGAAAACGCAGAATATCTTTACCAATCAAATGCACATCGGCTGGCCAGTGTTTGGGAATTTCCTGATCGGGAAAACCTGCGGCTGTAAGATAGTTGGTCAGCGCATCAATCCACACATAGATTACATGTTTTTCATCGCCTGGAACAGGAATACCCCATGAAAAAGTCGTACGTGAAACCGACAAATCGCGCAAACCACCTTCCACAAAACTTAATACTTCATTACGACGCGATTCGGGTGCAATAAAATCAGGGTTTTCTTTGATATAAGTAATCAGTTGCTCTTGAAACGCACTTAAACGAAAGAAATATGACTCTTCTTGAATCTTTTCAACATCGCGTTGGCAATCTGGGCAAGTGTGCGATTCCCAGCACTCAGCCTCTTTAAGCTGGGTTTCTGTCCAGTAGGTTTCACAAGGCACACAATACCAATCTTCATAAAAATCTTTATAAATGGCACCCGCACTTTCCAAGCGTCGCCACATGGCTTGCACCGCTTTATGATGCCTCTCTGAACTGGTACGAATAAAATCATCATGTGAAATAGATAGTTCAGGCCATAGGCTTTCATAACGTGCCACGACCTTATCTGCCAGTTCAATCGGCTCGATTTCACGTGCTTCTGCTGCCTGCTGCACCTTTTGACCATGCTCATCTGTACCCGTTAAGAAAAAAACATCTTTACCAGACAAGCGTTCATAACGCGCCAATACATCGGCGGCGATGGTAGTGTACATATGACCCAAATGCGGCTCATCATTCACATAATAAATTGGTGTTGTAACATAATATGGCTGCATGCGACTAGAACCTTTGAAGTTAGATAGAAGTTGGGCAAGTGTAGCGTTATTGAAGCATGAAAAGAACCACACATTTTCTATTGGGTTAATAAAGTGCTCATTCACCCATAGATTTACACAAGGGCATACATATGAAAACACGCATAAAAATTGCTAAACACCCTAGCGTTGTTCGTACTGCAACACGTTTTGCATTGATTGTCGGCCCCATACTGGTGATGATTAACCATGGTGACAGCATTATTACTGGAGAGATGACAACCATTGACTGGCTAAAATCTGCGCTAACCATGCTTGTTCCTTATACTGTTTCTACATTATCCAGTATCAGTACTTATATGTCTTGCCAGTCAAATACGGATTAAATCACTTTACAGGGCTTTCAAAGCTCCTCGCATCTGCAATATACGCGAAATTAATGCTGGCGCAGGCCTTAAGCTATGGCGAATCACTTCGGCGGGCCATGCCAATAATGCTTGTGCCGATTCAAAAACATGCTGTTTTTTGGCATAAGATGAACTACATTTCTCTAACTCGTTCTGCAATGACAACATCAATATAGCTATGATTAAATCATGCGGAATTATTTGGATATATTTCTGTAGGAAATCAGACATCATACCAATATCTGCAGCTGATATATCCGTAACTTGTTGATACCACTGCAAACATGCTTGTGCCACATCATCATCCTGTAATAGTGCGATATGACCAGGGCAACCCTGCGCAAGCTGTTTTGCCAGCGATACAATACTTTCAGATAACGCCATGCCTTTAAGTGCTTCTTGCATATCATTTTCATGCAATGGTGCGCAATGCTCCAGCATACAACGCGAACGGATGGTGGCTGGCAAGCGTGTAAGATCATGGCAGACAATCAACAACAAACTACCCACAGAAGGCTCTTCCAAACCTTTAAGAAGTGCATTAGCAGCCTGATTATTCATGGCATCGGCATCATCCAAAAGCAAAACACGCCGCTGACTTTGCATGCCTGAAAGCGATAAAAACGATAAAGCATCACGTACCTGTCCTACACTAATATCACGATTAAATTTCTTTTTCTTTTCATCCCATAAAATGCCCATGCCCATAAAATCAGGGTGCGAATCTGCTATCAGCATGTGGCAACTATGGCATTGCCCACAAGCAGAAGCATGATCTGTCAGCGATTCACACAAATACGATGCTGCCAAACTTTGCGCCAACATCGCTTTTCCCACACCACGCAAACCGTGCAGCAACCATGCATGGGGCAGTTTATTTTGTTGCATCAATGTTGCAAATCGCTGAGCAGCATCCCCATGCCCTAATACTTTATCATTCATGCTACCACTAAATCCTCAAGATGGTTTTGAATATTACTCTGAATTTCTTCAATATGAACCCCAGCATCTAGGCGCACCATACGCTCGGGATATTGCTTACATATCTCCACAAATGCCGCATGCACCCGCTCATGAAAAGATAATGCCTCTTCATCCAAGCGTGTGCTTTCTGCGCCCATATCGGTGCGCGCACGCACCCGTTTTAAAGCGATTTCTGCAGACACATCCAACCAAAATGTTTGCTGCGGCGTACAACCAGCTTCGGCAAATGCCAACATCGGCTCTAAATCCACACCTTCAGCCAAACCACGCGCTGCCAATTGATAAGCCAATGTTGAGTCCGAATAACGATCACACAATACCCATTGCCCATTCGCCAATGCAGGCTTGATGACTGTTTGCACATGTTGCGCTCTATCCGCCAAAAACAATAACAATTCGCACTCGGGCACAGGCACAAATTCACCTGATAACAACAAACTACGAATCTCTACACCCAAAGCTGTTGCACCCGGCTGGCGTGTTTCAAGCACATCCTTGCCCTGCTTTCTCAACCAGTCTGCTGTTAGCTTTAATTGCGTACTTTTCCCGCAACCATCACCACCTTCAAAGCTAATCAAATGACCCGTGTTACTCATATTCCCTCCATAACCATTGACCTGTCACTGCAAACATCTCTGGCAAACTCTTCAACCAATCATGTGCTTCTTCTTTTTGGCACACTGTCGTCCAAAATTGCTGCTTTTTTTTCTCAGCATCCAGGCAGCGAATGACACCCAAACCATCTTCACCCAATAACCATGCCTGCAATATCAATGCCCGACTCGGTGGCACATCCAACTCTATCACCCATACATCATAGTCGTTCATTTATCTTTTTGCTCTACGCTTTGTTTGCGATTCATTTTTCTCTCAAGCTTGACCCATTTTTTTACATTGGCTTGGTGTGCTGCCAATGTCGAAGCAAATGCATGTCCACCACTGCCATCGGCAACAAAATAGACATAACTCACATCTGCAGGGTTTGCTGCTGCACGTAAACTTGCCCCCCCTGGGTTGCAAATAGGTGTTGGTGGCAGCCCCCTGCGCATATAAGTATTCCAAGGCGTATCTGTTTTTAAATCCTTACGCTGAATATTCCCTGAAAAAACACCGTCACGTTTCCATATGCCATAAATAACAGTCGGATCCATTTGCAGACGCATGCCCAAATCCAAACGATTATGAATTGCTGCTGAAACAAGCGGACGTTCCTTATCCAACGATGTCTCTTTTTCAATAATCGAGGCAATAATACGTAGCCGTTGTACTGATTCAGGCTTAATTTCTTTTAAAATTTTCTCTTGAGCCTGCACCATGCTCATTAATATCTCTTTGGGACGTATCGGTTTGCTATAGGTATAGGTCTCTGGCAATAGTCGCCCTTCTTGTTCATCATTTTTCAAAATACCTTTGAGTGCATCCTGCCAATCAGCCAATGAACTTTTTGTATGCTCTGCCAATAGCTGTAATATCTCTTGTGTTCGCAAACCCTCTGGAATCGTCACATGATGCAATGCCACATCTCCAGCAACCAACTTATCAAGCACATTCATCATGCTTATATCGCCAGAAAAAATGTATTCTCCAGCCTTTATTTGTGTTGCAGTGCCTGCCAATCGCGCCGCCAAACGAAATAACCATGCTGAATCAATCACACCTTGTTTTTGTAGGCTCTTAGCAATCCTATGCGATGATGCACCAGAAGAAACCACCAGCGATACTTCACTTACGGGGTTCTTGGCATAAAGCTGTTGCCACATCCATGCCATACCACCCAAAAGCAGAATACCCAATAGCAAAAATATTTTCAGCCAATTATTCACGATTCATCACTCCCATGCTTGGTGCACCCAACAAACCATCAAAGGCAGTAAATAATTTACCTATCGCAGAATGGTTTACATCTAATTCTCTAGCATTTAACGACATCACAGGCTGCACAAATACGCCGCTATTCAGACACACCATCGCCTCACAATCATCCAACCATGTATTGGGGCAAACTACTTCGAGCAACAATCCTTGTTGCAATAGAAATTGCCGTACAGTACCCGATAAAACCCCCAAACCTTGCGGTGTAAACCATTGCCCTTGCCGATATATCGCTATATTTGCAGTGAGTGTACTCAATACATTGTCACTATCCGAGCCAATCAATGCCTGCATGGAATTATCAAGTCCCCACTGCTGAATAGCACGCAAACTTTCGGCATAATCAGCCGTATATTTCACTTTCTTTTCACGCAAATGAAACGGCCAAACAACTGATTGTAAATGCAACGGTTTGCGCTCTACAGGTGGCATCATTTGTATTTGAACATGTGACTGTGAATTTTTCACCAACAAACCCCAAGCTGCATCACCGCCCGATACAGTCATACGAACTAACATATCATCAGCATGTATATTTGCGGCAGTAACTGCCTGCTCAAACCAGTTTTTCAGCTCGTCATCTGTGCATATCAGACCATAGCTTTTTAAGCCTTCTTGCAAACGCTTCTGATGCTCAATTTGTTGAAATACATGTCCATTAAATACCCGAAATGTCTCAAAACATGCTTCGGCATACGCCAAACCACGGTCTAATTGACTTACAATTTTGATTTCATTCATTCTCATGGTAGAAGATTGCCCATGCCGAAGTTCTACCTTGAAGCCATCGAACACGCACGTGTCTATGACGTTGCCAAAGAAACACCACTGGAGCTTGCCCCCAAGCTTTCTGCACGCCTGAGCAATGAAGTATTGATAAAACGTGAAGATTTACAGCCTGTTTTCTCATTCAAACTGCGTGGTGCCTACAACAAAATTGCCAATTTAAGCGATGTTGAACGGCAAAATGGCGTTATTTGCGCATCAGCTGGTAACCATGCACAAGGTGTTGCTTTATCTGCTAAGAAACTTGCCATTAAAGCTACCATTGTTATGCCGCGCACCACGCCAGAGATTAAAGTTCAAGCAGTTGAATCATACGGTGCAAACGTTGTGCTTTTTGGCGATTCTTATTCCGATGCCAGCGCCCATGCTAGTAAGTTATGCAAGCAAACAGGCATGACCTATATTCATCCCTATGACGACCCTTTGGTCATTGCTGGGCAAGGCACCATTGCTGCTGAAATCTTACGCCAAGCTCCCTCAGATTTGGATTATATCTTTGTACCTATCGGTGGTGGCGGTCTAATTGCTGGCATTGCCACATATTTGAAACAAGTGACTCCCAAAACACGCATTATTGGCGTTGAGCCTATCGATTCCGCTGCTATGCATGATTCCATCAAAGCCGGTAAACTGATTACTTTAGATCAAGTCGGTATTTTTGCTGATGGTGTTGCCGTTAAAAAAGTTGGCACATATACCTTTGATTTGGTTCAAAGGTACGTTGATGACATTATCCTTGTTGATACCGATGAAATTTGTGCTGCGATTAAAGATATTTACGATGAAGATCGCTCCATTGTAGAGCCTGCTGGTGCTTTGGCTGTGGCGGGCATGAAAAAGTATGTGCGTGAGCATGCATTGCGCGGGCAAGTCATCACCTGCATCAATAGCGGTGCCAATATGAATTTCGATCGCTTACGCCATGTTGCTGAACGTTCTGAAATGGGTAAACGTCGTGAAGCATTGTTTGCAGTCACCATTGATGAAAAACCGGGTAGTTTCTTGACCTTTTGCAAATTATTGGGTGATCGCCCTATCACAGAATTTAACTATCGACTTTCTAGCCGCCAACAAGCCTATGTGTTTGTCGGCATTGCTGTGGCATGCGAGCAAGAGCGCCAAGACATTCAAGACTTGCTTGAAGAACATCAATACTCAGTCATTGATTTAATAGATAATGAGGTCGCAAAATTGCATATACGGCACATGGTCGGCGGTAAATCGACCGAGGTTCAAAATGAACAGCTTTATCGTTTTGAATTCCCAGAGCGCCCTGCTGCCCTATTAGATTTTCTCACCTGCATTGCAGGACGTTGGAATATCTCATTATTTCATTATCGCAATCATGGTGCAGCATTTGGTCGTGTCTTGGTCGGCGTTGAAGTTCCCAAACATGACCAACAGGCATTTGAAGGTTTTCTCTTAACCTTGGGTTACACATGGATCAATGAATCAAATAACCCAGCCTTAAAGTTGTTTTTGTAACCCTATCCAGCGGGCTTCTTGCTCCACACATCATTGGTGGATACATCCAAAACATCCAGCCATAAACCACCATGTTTCACACGTAAACGACGGCGAACAGGCAAGGACAAAGCCTTTTCATGTTTCCAATCAGGGCACATCACTGCTACCCGCCAACCGACAAAAGAATCACGCAATACATGCCCTAACTCACGGTAAAACTGTATGCCATCCATCTCAATACGTAAGCCATAGGGTGGATTACAAATCATAAGCCCAGCTTTTGCATCTTTGACTGGTTTTAGTTTTTGCACATCCTGCTGCTGCACATGCAAATCTGCCAATACACCAGCCCGCTCTGCATTTTCTTTGCTGGCAGCCAAAGCTCCGACATGAATATCAGACACCTCTATTTTATTAGCCAAAGTATCCTGCGCCATAGCTGTTGTTTTTTCTAACACGCGCAGCCAAGCTTTTTCTTTGAATATATCCCAATCTTTAAATGGAAAGTCATGTTGTATATTGGGAGCCATCTTGCGCCCCATCAATGCCGCTTCAATGGCTAATGTGCCAGAGCCGCACATAGGCACGAGCAAAGTTTCATCCGATTTCCAATCCATCCACTGCACCACTGCTGCCGCCAATGTCTCGCGCATCGGTGCTTTGGCAGATGCCAAGCGATAACCACGTCGATCCAAGCGTTCTCCCGATGCATCAACACGAATATCACAGCGGTTATTATTGATATGCACATAAACATGCTGCTCGCGACCATCTTCTTTATCCAAACGTTTGCCCAAAGCATCTTTGATACCTGCCAATACATGCTCGGCAATCTTATCGGTATGCATAAGTTTCGATTTCTCGGCACTGGCTTGCACCACAACCTTACAACCCTTAGGAAGAAACCGCTCCCACGTCATATTTGCTACATGATGCTGCAATTCAGCTAACATCATTGCATGACACTTACCCACACGCACCTGAATACGCGTTATGCAGCGCGCCCTTAGGCTCACACGATAAAGCGTGTCCAGTGTGCCAGAAAAACGAACACCGCCCTGCCCAGCCTGAATATCATGCGCTGAAAGTGATGTAAGTTCTTGTATTGCTAATGGCTCTAGCCCAGGCAGGACCACAGCGTAAAATTGGTAAGGTTGTTTCATGCGGGCACTATAAAACAACAGCAAACAATAAGATAATAAAAAAGCCTGCAAACAATAGTCATATCAAACCTTCTTTGTTCAACACCTCTGATAGGCATGATAAAAGTTCATAGCCAAATAGCTTGTAGGGGCTATGATTACTTATGCTATGAAAGATTACCTTTATTGCTACAGAAGGATGTTATGGATCAACAAATAAATACCGATGAGTTAAAAAACAATATCAAAAACAGCAGTGTATGGAAACGCCTTCTTTTCATGATTTTATTCAGCATCCTCTACTCAGCCGCAGAAGTTGTGCTGGCAGTCGTGGTCATATATCAATTCTTATCGCTGCTTATCACAGGCAATAAGAATGAAAAAGTCTTATCCTTTGGTGCACAAATTTCGACCTATGCCTATCAAGTGTTCAGTTACCTCACCTTCAACACCGAGAATAAACCCTTTCCTATGAATGATTGGCCAAGCGATAAACCATTGACTGAAAAACTTAAAGAACCGAGCAAGGCAAAACGTGCTCCACGTGCACCTGCCGCTAAAAAGACTACAACAAGAAAAGCACCTGTGAAAAAATCCACTGCTAAGGGCGAAGATAACAAAGGCGACAATGCTGTCTGATGAAATTAAAGCTCCACAGAGGTAGTAAGTTTTCATCCCAGCTTAGGTTTTTTCGGTTTCTTTGGTTTTTTAGGTTTTATCGGACGCGTATCTAAACGGGATTCGGGCAGAGCATGGGCAGGTTCGAAGCCTTTCATAGTCTTTCGTCGAATGAGTTGCTGAATAACCCGTTCGACCGCAGCCAGCTCATCAAACTCATCGGCGCAAACCAGCGACACAGCCTGACCACTGACACCTGCACGACCAGTACGTCCTATGCGATGAATGTAATCTTGCGCTACATGCGGTAAATTATAATTCACCACCTGTGATAGCTGCGGTATATCTAGGCCTCTGGCAGCCAAATCGGTGGCGACCAAAACCTGAATCTGATTATTTTTAAATTCACGCAATGCTCGCGTTCGTGCACCCTGACTTTTGTCGCCATGAATTGCGGCGGCGCTGATAGTTTGTTGCTCAAGGAAACGCACCAGCCTGTCAGCCGCCTGTTTTGTTTTGCAGAAAACCAATACCTGCTGCCAGTCATTGTCCTTGATTAATTTTTCAAGCAAAGCGTTTTTTTGTTTTTTATCAACTGGATACAACCAGTGCTCTATGGTTGTTGCCGTGGTGTTCACCGGATTCACCGAAATTTCAATAGGATTATTCACAATAGTTTTCGCCAGGGCTCGAACCTCATTAGAAAAAGTCGCGGAGAACATAAGATTCTGACGCTTCGCTGGTAACAGTGCTAGATTTTTTTTTAGTTCGCCAATAAAACCCATATCCAGCATGCGATCTGCTTCATCCAGCACCAGAATTTCAAACTGATTAAAGCTCACTGCATTTTGTTGATGTAAATCGAGCAAACGCCCCGGTGTTGCCACCAGAATATCTACGCCTTTGCGCAACTTCATCATTTGAGGATTTATTTTAACACCGCCAAAGACCACAGCCGAGCGCAGTGGCAAGCGCACACCATAACGCGCCACACTATCACCGACCTGCGCAGCCAATTCCCGCGTTGGCACCAGAATAAGCGCGCGCACCTGATTCGCTTTAACGCGTGGCCCTTGCGCCAGAAGATTCAGCATTGGCAGGGTAAAACCAGCGGTCTTGCCAGTGCCTGTTTGTGCGGCCGCCATCACATCCCTACCTTTTAAAATTGCTGGGATGGATTCAACCTGAACAGGTGTGGGTTTGGTATACGTTAATTTCGCAATGGTTTCACAGATTGGTGCGGATAAACCCAGAGAGGCGAAAGTCATAGATGTACGTTCGGGATCAGCTCTTGTTTCGCGCATTTTGAATTTCTCATAGCCTCTTAAAAGCTTCTATGTGAACATCAGTGAATTATTTCAACTGTTCCAAATCACGTACTGCGCCTTTATCGGCTGATGTTGTAAGAGCCGCGTAAGCCTGAAGTGCTTTGGATACCACACGCTCACGACCCACTGGTTTCCATGCATCTTTACCTTTGGCTTCCATCACATCCCTACGCGCCTGTAAATCAGCATCAGAGATTGCAAGATTGATGGTACGGTTCGGAATATCAATTTCGATAATATCACCATCTTCAATCAGACCAATCGCTCCACCTTCAGCAGCTTCGGGTGAAGCATGACCAATGGAAAGACCTGATGTACCGCCTGAGAAACGACCATCGGTTAGCAGTGCGCAGACCTTGCCCATGCCTTTGGATTTAAGGTATGAGGTCGGATAAAGCATTTCCTGCATGCCCGGGCCGCCTTTAGGGCCTTCATAACGAATAATCACAGTGTCACCTGCTTTCACACGATCATTTAAAATAGCCGATACAGCATCATCCTGAGACTCAAACACACAGGCTTTACCTGTAAACTTCCAGATGGACTCATCCACACCCGCTGTCTTCACAATACAGCCACGCTCTGCGATATTGCCGTATAACACAGCAATGCCACCCTCTTTGGAATAAGCATGTTCCATACTACGGATACAACCTGTTTCACGGTCTGTATCCAAAGATTTCCAGCGTTCAGATTGTGAGAATGCAACCTGAGTTGGGATACCACCAGGCGCTGCTCGGAACATCTCACGCGGTGCTATGTTGCCTTCATTCATCACATCATTGGCATCCAGCCCTTCACCCAATGTGGCTGCGTGAACAGTTGGTATATCACGATGAATCAAACCACCACGGTCTAATTCCGCCAGAATAGCAATCACACCACCCGCTCTATGCACATCTTCCATATGATAATGTTGAACAGCAGGGGCAACTTTACACAGGTTTGGCACTTTACGGCTCATGCGATCAATATCATTCATGGTAAAATCAACACCAGCTTCCTGAGCACAAGCCAATAGATGAAGCACTGTATTGGTTGAGCCACCCATCGCAATATCCAGTGCCATGGCATTTTCAAAGGCTTCAAAGGTAGCAATGGAGCGTGGTAACACAGACGCATCATCACCTTCATAATAACGTTTGGTGATTTCTACAATCGTGCGACCAGCTTCTAAAAACAATGCTTTGCGATCGGCATGGGTTGCCAGCAATGAACCGTTACCTGGCAAAGCGAGGCCTAAAGCTTCTGCAAGGCAGTTCATGGAGTTGGCAGTAAACATGCCTGAGCATGAACCACATGTTGGGCAGGCAGAGCGCTCAACAGCCGCTACATCTTCATCGGATTCACGATCATCCGCCGCCATCACCATCGCATCCACCAAATCAAGATGCTTCTCACGGTTATTGATGGTCACTTTACCAGCTTCCATCGGACCACCTGATACAAACACCGCAGGAATGTTCAAGCGTAGTGCTGCCATCAGCATACCTGGGGTAATTTTATCACAATTCGAGATACACACCAAAGCATCGGCACAATGCGCATTTGCCATATATTCCACCGAATCAGCAATAATCTCACGGCTTGGCAATGAGTAGAGCATACCACCATGACCCATAGCAATACCATCATCCACAGCGATGGTATTAAATTCTTTGGCTACGCCACCAGCGGCTTCGATTTCCCGCGCTACCATTTGCCCCAAATCTTTTAAATGCACATGACCGGGCACAAACTGGGTAAATGAATTGACCACAGCAATGATTGGCTTCTCAAAATCATCATCTTTCATGCCTGTGGCTCGCCATAAAGAGCGTGCTCCAGCCATATTACGGCCTGCAGTAGTGGTACGCGAACGGTATGTTGGCATGTCAAAAACCTCACAAATTAAAATAGCTCTGCGCACCCTAGCGTTTTACTTAAATGCTTGCGAGATTCTAATCTATAAACACACGTCCATTGACATCATTACCTCACACCACAACAATTTGCCTATGAGCACTCAAACACTGCTAAAGCAGTTATACGATACCCCTGAACAAGACATCATTAAAAATATTCATGCACTAAAAGAAGAGCTGGGCGATCAAGTCTTGATTCTTGGTCATCATTACCAGCGTGAAGAGGTCTTTGAATTCGCAGATGTATCAGGTGATTCACTCAAACTTTCCCAACAAGCTGCCAATGCCGATGCTGCCAATATTATTTTTTGCGGTGTGCATTTCATGGCTGAAACAGCGGATATTCTAACCTCTGACAAACAAGCTGTATTCTTACCAGACCTTGCTGCTGGTTGCTCTATGGCGGATATGGCCAACGATGTACAAGTATCAAAGTGCTGGCAGGAATTATCCACCGTCATTCAACCTGACGCATGTGTTACCCCTGTCACTTATATTAACTCTACCGCAGCACTGAAATCTTTTTGTGGTGAACATGGTGGTATTGTTTGCACCTCTTCCAATGCACAAAAGGTGCTTGAGTGGTCTTGGGATAAGCGTGAAAAAATTCTTTTCTTCCCTGATCAACATTTAGGTGAAAATACTGCCCTTGCCATGGGTATTCCTGAAGATCAAATGATTATTTGGGATCCATTTCAGCCTTTGGGCGGCAATAGCCCCGAATCCATTAAACATGCAAAACTCATTTTATGGAAAGGCTTCTGCTCGGTGCATCAACTTTTTAAAGCAGAACATGCCGATACCATGCGCAACAATCATGCAGGCATTGAAATTCTTGCACATCCCGAATGTTCACGCGAAGTCTGCGAAACAGCCGACTTTGTTGGTTCAACCGAAGCCATTATTCAATATGTGAAAGCTGCTGATGCGGGCTGTAAGTTTGCCATTGCCACAGAGCTCAACTTGGTCAATCGCTTGCGTATTCAATACCCTGATAAACCCATTTGGTTTTTATCACCCATGGTTTGCATGTGCTCGACTATGTTCCGTACCGATCCACAGCATTTATACGCTACATTATTAGCTATTCGTGATGGTAACAATGACAATCAGATTATTGTACCAACATCACAAAAACGTTGGGCAAAACTCTCGCTTGAAAGGATGTTAAATCTTGCTTAAGTATTTATTCCTATCGTTCTCTCTGCTTATTTCCACCCACGCACTTGCTGAAGGAAATAAAGCTGAAGACACGCCGCTGGGAAGTACAATTGAATCGGTGCAACAACAGTTAAAGCTTTTTAAGAAAGATCCGAAAGCCGTGTATGCCGAAGCAACACTTACACGTGTCGCAGCATATTTGGGTGCAGCCATGCTAGCCCGTGAAGAAGAGAAATACGATGCAACACAAACAGCCTTACGCAAAGCTCAAAGCACATTGCAAGAAGCAAAAGCCAATGCCACACATTTTCAAGAGCAGTTTAAAGATCTACTTAGCCTGCAACAAACTGCCCAAGAAGTTATCAAAAAACTTTCTCGCGATAACAACCCTATGAACGACCCTAATCCAAGCCTATTACTGCAAAATGCCAATCAATCATTAAAAGAAGTTATTCGTGCTGCAGAAGCTGGAAAGTTAAATATTAGTCAACAAGCCGCAAATGCTGCACATGCAGCATTCAAACGTGCGCTTGATGCAGCACTACCTACGCTTATTGGCGCAACTGGCAGTGCATTATCCCGCGCAGCTTCAAAAAATGCCAAATATTATGCTCCAACTACATATGAGAAAGCCAAACAAGCATTTTTAACATTAAAATTATACCGTGATGGCATCAATAGCCAACTTCCCAAACATCCCACCAAAGCACTTGAGCTTGCTGAATTGGCATTGGAAATAACTAACAAGGTTAAAATGTGGCGGCGTAATAAAGGCAGCCATGAAATGTTATGGTTAGAGGCTCGAAAGCAACGACAAGATATTGCTGCAAGCCTAAACCTTCACTTACATCAAGATGATATAAGCATCAACGAGCTTACTCAAGCTATTGAACAATTACGCAATCGCTTGCAACAAACAAAAATTACATCCCAACACACCATAGCACAGCTTAAAAGCAAGTATGCGTCAGATCTCGCCAGCGCTTTGGAAAAACAACGTGCTTCACTCATCGATGAGTCTGATAACCAGCTTAGTCATATGAAAGAAGCATTTCGAGCCAAGCTTGAACGTGAAACCTTTGAAACCAAACGCCAGAAACGTATTCAGGCTTTATTTCCAAAAAAAGAAGTGAGTATTATTGCTAATTTGGATGGTTCACTTGTTCTACGCTTATCCAGCCTTAAATTTTCTCCTGGAAGCAGTAAGATTGATGCAGCTTATTTCGATTTATTGAGTCGCATAAAAGAAGTTTTAGATATTTATGGCGACCGTAACTTTCGTATTGAAGGACACACCGATGATCAAGGTGATCTTAAAGCCAATCAACGTCTTTCATTAAAACGTGCCGAAGCTGTACGTGATTTCCTTGCCGCCGCAGGTGCTGATAGCAGTGCCATGAAGGCGTTGGGTTATGGTGAAGTACGACCTATTGCCAGCAATGATTTCGCTAAAGGTCGCGAAATGAACCGTCGCATTGATCTGGTTATCGAGGCTCGCAATGACAGATAAAAAAACTAATTCTCAAGAGGAAATCCAAGGCTTTTTACACGAGCTTTTTTTATCGCTTGAAGAAGATAAAGTATACAAACAAAACATTTTAACAGAGACGCTAAGGCTTTTACGGGGTAATCATTCACAAAGTGATTTGAAAATGATGGCTAGGGTGCTCAAAGAAATGCGTCTGGGTTTGGAAATATTTAAACCTTATCAAGCATGGCGAAAAGTCAGTGTATTTGGCTCAGCTCGCACAACCGAAGATGAACCGCGTTATATTCAAACCCGCGACTTTGCCAAAGCCATTAGTGATGAAGGTTTTATGGTCATTACAGGCGCTGGTCCAGGCATGATGCAAGCTGCCAATGAGGGTGCTGGTGCAGAGCGCTCATTCGGCATTGGCATCAATTTACCCATGGAACAGCACCCCAACCATGTCGTCGATGGCACATCCCGCCACTTTGATTGCCAATATTTCTTCACCCGTAAATTATTCTTTTTAAAAGAAAGTGATGCAGTGGTGCTTACACCGGGTGGTTTTGGAACATTGGATGAAGGTTTTGAAACCCTGACACTGCTACAAACAGGACGTAACCCGCCCATCCCCGTGGTATTGCTCGAAGCACCTGGTGATGATTTCTGGGGGCCATTTATTCGCTCATGGATACGCCGTTTAACCCATGATGGGCTAATCAGCCCACAGGACAAAGATTTACTCTTTCACACCGATTCCATTGAAGCTGCAACGGCACATATCCGTGATTTCTATACCAATTATCACAGTTTTCGTTATGTGGGTCATTGGATATTGTTACGCATTTTAAATCCTTTAGCACACGATGCGCTGGAGCGGCTTAATGCTGAATTTTCCGATGTCTTGCACGAAGGCAAGATTGAGCAGGTCTTTGCTTGGCCACACAACGATGATGCATGCTTTTCACATTTACCAAGATTGCGTATGCGCCTAGACCACCATCATATGAATATATTGCCGCAAATGATTCGACGCATCAATGCATTGCACCACACAACATCGCTTGATAAAGCTGCCGCAGAGGATTAAACCATGTCCACAAAACCTTTTAGAAACAACACTCTCGCCGATCATTTGATTGGGCATGTTGACCAAGCTTTAAATAATATTTTTTGCCGTCAGGTCAGCCAACGCACTTATCCCGCAAAAAATGTCGCTACAGATCAGCTATCCGATGAAGAGAAAAACAAAGCTGCGGGGCTAATGCGCGTTAATCATGCAGGAGAAATGGCTGCCCAAGCGTTGTATCATGGACAAAGTATTACGGCGCGCGACCCATCTATTCGTGATCAGCTGAAACATGCCTCTATCGAAGAAAGTGATCATCTAAACTGGTGTCGCACCCGCTTGGATGAATTAGGAGCCAAACCATCCAAAATGGACCCTCTATGGTATGTCGGCTCATTTGTCATGGGTGTGACGGCTGGTATTGCAGGTGATCGTTGGAATTTGGGATTTCTAGCTGAAACAGAGCATCAGGTTGTACGCCATTTGGATAGCCATTTGCAAGATTTACCAAAACATGACGAACGAAGTCGCGCTATTGTCACCCAAATGCGTAAAGATGAGCTTGGGCACGCTACTTTGGCAGAAAATTTAGGTGCTGCCACACTTCCAAAAGCAATCAATACGGTGATGGGATTAACATCCAAAGTGATGACATCGTTAGCACAACGGATTTAACGCAATTATATGAAAAAAAGTACCCCTTCCCCGCTACATATTGTTCTATTTGAGCCAGAAATCCCACCCAATACAGGCAATATTGCCCGGCTATGTGCCTGCACAGGTTGCATGCTCCACCTTGTTCACCCATTGGGCTTTGAAATTTCCGACAAGCAATTGCGCCGAGCAGGTTTGGATTATTGGGAGTGGCTAGACGTTAAAGAGTATGATAATTGGTCGGATCTACATAAAAATATTCAAGCTAAAGGCACATGGTATGCACTTAGCACCAAAGCTACGAATACGATTTGGGATGTTACATTCAAAGCTGATGATGTGCTTGTTTTCGGGCCTGAAAGCAGAGGTTTGCCTGATAATATTTTAAAAACATTATCCACCATCAAAATACCCATGCGCAGTGATGCACCAGTACGCTCTCTTAACCTATCCTCAGCATGCTCTATTGTGACCTATGAGGCTTTAAGAGAAATAAATACAACCATTTCTTAAACTTATCCACCGCAGCACTCTCCTTCAATAAAGATGTTTCATATAACACCAAAATAATACAACATACATTTTAAATAACTTATAACTATATGTTATATAAAGATATATTTTAGATGCTTATAAATTAGGCAAAAATAAAATAGATTAAAATATCATTCATTTACAGCAATCTGGATATACTTATCCACCAAGTTATCCACAGCCTGTGTGCATAAAGAAATAAGTCCTTAAACAATAAGCAGTTAAGCCAATATCACGATGTACAAGCTACTCAGAAATAAAAAATGCTTTACCTTAGCCTCTATTTCAGGGATAAATGCCATTATGCAATGGACTCTATCCAATCAACTCACCGTCGCCCGTGTCGCTCTTATTCCACTTCTCATTGTCGCATTTTATTTCACACCAAACCCCTGGAATTATTATAGCACAGCATTTATTTTTGCTTTGGCTGGGTTTACCGATTGGCTTGATGGTTATCTGGCTCGTAATCGCAATGAAATTACTGCATTTGGTCGTTTTTTGGACCCTGTTGCCGACAAGCTCTTGGTTGCCACATCGCTTGTCCTGCTTGTCGAAGGCGGTTATGCACCTGCTATTCTTGCTGTGATCATTATTGGCAGAGAAATCGCCATTGGTGCTTTACGCGAATGGCTGGCTGAAAGTTCAAAAGTGGTACATGTCTCACAAATGGGTAAATGGAAAACCGCTATGCAATTATTTGCTATTGAAGCATTGTTTTTACATGTCGAAATTATGAATTTTAATTTCCATCAAGCAGGTCTTGTTCTGCTATGGTTGGCCGCTGTATTAACACTGTGGTCTGGTTATGAATATCTACGTAATGCATGGCTTGAGCTTCGCAATCAGAGTCAAGAAAGCTAACATTACCTTTTTATAAGCTCTAGAAACTGAGTTCTCGATATTTCTTGCGCACCTAAACTAGCCAAGTGTTTAGTATAAAATTGACAGTCGATACACTTCCAATCTTCACGTTTACCTCGCTCAACCAACATCGCCAATGCCATTTTAGAGGCATCACGTTTAATAAAAAACATGGATTCGGCAAAAAACACTTGATTCAATAACACGCCATACACGCCACCAATCAGCTGCTCATCCTCCCACACTTCTACAGAATGGGCATAACCCTCACTGTGTAGCGCTTGATAGGCTCTAAGCATGTCAGGTAACAACCACACACCATCGTCCCTGTGAACCTCTTCACATTGCTTTATCACCTGCGAAAAATTTTCATCCCATGAAAAACGATAACGATCTTGTTTTAAACGACGCGCAAGGCGTTTGGAGTAATAAAAGTCGTTCAAAAGAAGTACCATACGGGGATCTGGAGACCACCAAAGAATCGGTTGATCCTCTGAGTACCACGGAAAGCAACCCTGTGCATAAGCCTTTAACAAAGTCGCCACAGATAAATCGCCACCTATGGCCAACAAACCGTCTTTATTGGCAGCATTAGGCTCTGGAAAACTCACCGCAGCCATATCAATACTCTGATAAAAAGATAACTGACTATTCTGAAATGCTTACAGAACCCAATAATGCCTGTACATTTTTCAGAATTTCATCGCCATTTAAATGCTGCTTAACCATATAAGTATCAGCACCTGATTCCATAGCGCGCATACGATCTTCCGCACTCTCACGTGTTGAAATAATCATCAATGGTAAATCATCATATTTGGACTGATTACGAATACGACGCACCAAACCAAAACCATCCAAACGCGGCATTTCCAAATCGGTAACAACCATGTCGTATGATCCTGCTTCTAGCTTCTCAAGGCCGTCAAGACCGTCAATAGCTGTATCCACGGCAAAACCAATACTTTCAAAAATACTTTTTTCAACTTCACGTGCAATAAGAGAATCTTCCACAAGTAATATCTTGCGATGGATTTTATCTTCTTCACTAATATCAACTTCAATCATGTGATCTGGCGCAGTACGCCCCATTTCTTTAATGCCATACGGCTCTAACAACATCACAACAGAGCCATCATCAGCAATGGTATTACCCATCAAACCTTGCGGTTGGTAACGTTTAATATATGGATCGAGGTTTCTCACCACAACCTCAATATCACTCATCAATTCATCCACCACAATACCGACATAACCCTCAATATGTTCAGCAATAAGCACATTGGGATTCTTTGATAACACAGCATCCGCACCTTCGCCACTCAACATACGACGCATATCCACAACTGGCACTTGGTGTTTGCCATACATGATAAACTTTTTATCGCCCGCACCCGATTTCAATGTTTGTTTATTCAATGGCAGTGCTTGCTCAACCATATGCGTTAACATGCCAAAACGCACATTACCCATACGGAACATCAATGCCTGCTGCACCGCAATACTTACTGGCAATGATAAGACAAAACGGGTGCCCTGCCCCTTCTCAGTATGAATACGAATCGAACCAGTTAGGCGGCGTACCGTATCTTGCACCACATTCATCCCAATACCACGACCCGATGTTGGGTCGATTCCTTTCTTGGTTGAAAAACCAGGGCGAAAAATCATTTCCAATATTTCAGCAGAGTCCATATTATCTGCCTCATATTGTGTGGTTACACCACGCTCTACTGCCACTTCCTTAATTCTATCGACATCAAGACCCTGTCCATCATCCACGACTTCAATACGCACTTCACTGCCGCTTAAGCGCGCAATAACGCCAACCTGACCTTCTTCTGGTTTACCTAAAAGCTTACGCTCTTCAGGCGATTCAATACCATGTGCAACAGCGTTATTCAATAAGTGCACCAAAGGCTCAACCAACGATTCAGCTACGCCTTGATCCATCTCTATGGTTTTGCCACCAATCACCAAGCGGGCCTGTTTATTTAAACGAATAGCCATATCACGCACAGCGCGAGGGAAGGTTGAAAAAATACTATCCAGTGGTCGTAACATCAACGATAATACTTGATCACGCAAATCTCTGTGTATCAATGCAGTACGTTGTTTTGAAATACTTAATTCTTCGGTAAAACGTCGCATTTTACGAATTTGACTCTCAAAGCCACGTTCTAACGAATGAATCAAGGCTTCACGTTTACTTTCATCCGAGTCAGAAAATGACTTCGATAGATAACGCCATTCCCGCTGTAGCCCTCTCAATTCTGATGCCATACCCAAAACAGCATTCTCAAAATCACCACCACGTGATTGCTCGGTACTTAACTCGATCACTTGGTTCGAAAGGTTTTCAAGACGTTCGGCATCCACACGTAAGAAACGACCCGAGCTACGGCGCTGGGCTGTCGTTGTCATTTCAATTTTAGTCATATCAGGGCGATACGTATCAGTATCAGAAAATACATTTTCTGGCAGCGGTGTTAGTTCATCACCCTGTGCAGTGCCTTCTTCTTTATATTCAACTCCGCTTGTAAGCTCTGATACAAACCGCTCAACTGCACTATTTTCAATGCTTTCTACAGACTCATCTGGCAATGCATCCATGCTCAAATCAAGCTCTTCACTAGCCACTTCATCCAGCTCTTCTGGCAAAGGTTTATCTTCTAACTGTCGCATGGCACGCTGGGCTTTCCATAAGTCAGCTTCATCAGCACCAATCAGACCTGTAAAGTCTTGCACAGGTATTTGTTCACCTGATTCACCCATTACAGCAGCATCTAAATCAATTTCAACAATACCTGATTCATCATCTAAGACAGCTTCGTTTTCTGCAACGCTTTCGCTTGACCCATCCAGCAAGACTTGTTCTTTAATATTCTCTAACAATGCATTATATTTTACACGCAGTGGCTCAAGATCAATATTTGCTTGGCTATCGGGGTCTTGCAAACGTCTATCAAGCGCATCATGCACATCATACAAAAATTGTGTCATCGCAGGTCTGCGCCATGATGGGTTTTCAATCAGTTGTTCCATCACATCTTCAAACAAATGAGCTGCGCCACCAATATCACTCACACCCAGCATCAATGCTGAACCTTTAATGGTATGCGCATCCCGACGCAAAGCAATTAAACCCTCTACATCTAAATCGTCTGATTCAAAAGCCACAAGCCCCTGATTCATCGAATTTAAGCGTTCACGAGCCTCATCAAAAAAAGAAGCTAAGAAATTGGATAGGTCGAAATCAGCCAATGAAAACTCTCAGCCCTAACTAGATTAACTTCTGCAGATCAGCTGCCACATCATTCAAACGATACGACGCATCACGTGACTTCTGCGTCTGCGATGCTGAATCTTGCAATAAATCAGAGATTTGACGCATGGTCAACACAAACTCTTGCGAACATTCATCTTGTCGCCCAGTCGCTTGTGCAATCGTACGTACGGCCTGACTTGTTTTCTCAGACATATTCTGCATTTTACCCAAAGCTTCACTGGCGCGTTCAGCAATTTTCACACCTTTTTCTACTTCCTCAAGCCCAGATTGGGTCACGTCAATCGATTCTTGGGTTGAAATATGCACATCATCCACCACCGTTCGAATTTCTTCTGCAAATTGTCTTGCACGCTCAGATAATCGACGCACTTCACCCGCTACAACTGCAAATCGTTTACCAAATTCGCCTGCCGCCGCAGACTCAATTGAAGCATTCAGTGCCAACAAATGGGTTTCATCAGCAATTTCCTGAATGGAACTGATCGAATCAAGAATTTGCTCTGATTTACGACCCGCATCGGTCACTTTCTCAGCAATTGTCGTTACTTCCTGACGAATTCTATCCATGTAACCAATCGCCTCGTTCACCGCTTCTGAACCATCTTTTGCAGATGTTGCCGTCGCCATTGCAATGCGCTCCACACTTGCCGCTGTTATCGCAATTTTCTTTGCAGCCTCCGACATGTCTTCCAACTCTTCCGTCACCCCTGCCACCGACATAGCCTGCGTATTAGAAGCTGCCACTTGATGCCCCACCGAACTCAGAATTTCATCAGACACACCCGTCACACCTTTTGCCATTTCAGAAATAGTACCTGAAATATTGGTAACAAAACTTCGATTAAAGAACGCCATCACAATCACGATAAATACAATAATCACCACATTAATAAGCGAATATTTTGCAAGCTGATCTTCTTTACCCTGACGTTCCGAATCCAGCTGCGTCGCCAAACGCGATGCCACGCCATTCAATTTACCCTGCGCCACAAACACCAAACTTTGAGCCACCACTGTCACATTACTTGCCATCTTGGCGGGAATTTTTCCACTGGTAATGTCTTTCGCGATTTTAATAACTTCCTGCATCAAATCATGCACTTCCGTCAGCTCCTGCACATCTTCTTTATGCAAGGATGGAAGTTGACTTACTTCCCCGTAAAGACGTAAAAAATCATCCGATGCCAGCTTGATTTTTTCAATATCTAATTTATTGCCCGTTAATGTAAAATCATTTAATGGTAAAAGAACATTGGGCAAAGAGCCTTTAAAGCGTTCCAATGTTGTTTGTTGCCCGTAAAGATTAGATAGCTCAGTCACACCATCACCCGCACGGTTAAATGCCATAAACACCGTACCAATCAATACCGCAAACAAAAACACCGAAATTACAATATTACGCTGCGCCAGCTGCCGGATACTTTTTACTTCACGTTTTTTCTTATCTACCATAACCCTCTCCACAAACTTTCTTGTTTTCTCATTATCACAGCTGCATGCACATATATAGCGGCACAGTATTGTGCATGCTTTATAACTTTAATCAACCACCAAAATGCCAACAACTCACGCAAACAATGCTGTTGTATCTATCACGCGATAGCTGCGCCCTTCAATGCTTATAGCACCCCGAAAAAATGCATTTGAATCTTTCATCAACTCAGCAAGCTCACTTTCTTGAACACGAAACAACTCAGTCACAGCATCCACCCGCAAGGCTAAATTCATCACCTTATGCCTTAAACTCACAAAGCGACTTGCTGGACTATCAGCCGCTGTTTTACCTTCAAGGTGCATAACACGGCATGGATCAATGACACACAATATCTGCCCATGAACATTACAAACACCCAGTAAATGATCTGGAGCCATCGGCACCAAACTTAATGGCTGCAAACGAATAACTTCAGACACATCCGACACAGCAATCAATACCAATTCACCCGCAATACTAATCTGCATCAACTCAACATAGGAAACATCCATTTCATGCACCGCACCTTCACCACCTAACGGCTCAGAAGCTGCGCCAACTTCCATTTTTTCATCTTCCTGCATAACCAATCCCTCCTTGAGCCGCAGCACTAATACGTGCATACATAGCCAGCACTTTGCGCACCCGCGCTTGTAACTTCATCGGCTCTACTGGTTTACCAATATAATCATCAGCTCCAGAATCAAGACCAAATACTTCATCATCTTCATCTTTGCGTGATGTTAAAAGGATTAAAGGAATGCCATCGAAACGCTGATTATCACGCACCTTTTTGACAAGTTCCAAGCCAGACATATTGGGCATCTCATAATCAGTCACCACCAAATCAATAGAGGATGCGAGTCGCTGTAAAACATCCCAACCTTGCTGCCCATCATCAGCCTCAAGCACGTCAAAACCATCTGACTGCAATACAAACTTTACAAGATTTCGAATACTTCTCGAATCATCCACAACCAATATTATCTGCTTATCCGATCGCTCCGATTCAGTTGTACGCACTGCATCTTTCTTTTTCACCATCTCACCCAAAGACATTAAAGAGCCATCTTTGCTAAGACATTCATGAAGTTTGAATTCTTCTGGCGGGGAAGAATTTCGCACAACTTCCGCAATACTGGTTATCCCTGCTAACGCTTTATTCAACCCATCTTCAAACAAGCAAAACATACCATCTTCACGTGCAGCCTGCATCAACTCATGGTCGGACGTACCACGCGCAATCAAGGCTCGCATACGATCATTCACATATAAAACCTCATGCACACCCAAGCGACCTTTGTAACCAATATTCATACAAGCATTGCAACCAACAGGCTCGTAAAATTCTAAACCCTCAGGAACACCAAAGCGTTCACAAAATATTTCATCGGGTCGGACTTTCTTTTTACACTTAGGACACAAACGACGCGCCAAACGCTGCGCCACAATCATATTTAAAGAGCCTGCCAGCATGGGTGCTTCGATTCCCATCTCAATGAGCCGAGAAATCGTTGAAGGCGCATCATTGGTATGCAACGTTGAAAGCACCAAGTGCCCTGTTTGGGCTGCATGCAAGGCAATTTCAGCTGTTTCTTCATCACGAATTTCACCAACCATGACAACATCTGGATCTTGCCGCAAAATAGACCGTAAAGCAGCCGCAAAGGTCATTCCAGCTTTCGGGTTTACCTGCACTTGGTTGATGCCTTTTAATTGAAATTCGACAGGATCTTCCACCGTAATAAGATTGCTTTCCGCATCGTTTATATGATGCAAAAAAGAATAAAGTGTCGTTGTTTTACCCGAGCCAGTTGGACCTGTTACCAAAACCGCGCCCGTTGGCCTAGCAATGCATTCACGCACACGTTCGTCCGCCAGTTTCTCAAAGCCTAAAATATCCAAATCCAATGACAAACCGCTTTTATCTAAAATACGAAGCACAGCCTTCTCGCCATACATCGATGGCAATGTTGATACACGTATATCAAAGCTCTTGCCCCATAATTTCACACGTGTGCGACCATCTTGCGGGGTTCTTGTATTGGAAATATCCAAAGTCGATATGATTTTAATACGTGAGAGCACCAAAGGGTGGGCTTTTACAGGGAATTTCAGAACAGTGCGCAAGCGACCATCCACACGCATACGAACCACACTTTTCCGTTCGCCTGCTTCAATATGAATATCCGATGCCCCCATCTTCATCGCCTGAACCATAATACCATTCACCAATTTAATAATTGGTGAATCTGAAGCCCCTTTTTTCAGAGCATCAATATCTTCCCCATTTTTTTCTTCATCAGCTTCGGTTGAAAAACTATCATCATCATCCAAACCAGATATTGCCGTATCAAAAGCCGCATCACCTTGATAAAGTCCACGAATTTTCTTGTGAATAAAATCAGGGCGCGCAAAAATCACCTTAACACGCCCGCCCAGCTTAAATTGCAATGCATCCAAAGATGTGAAATCCATAGGATTCCCCGTTGCCACAACCAATTCACCATCTTGCTCATCCACAGGCACAAAACCATATTCCAAACAAAGTGCTTCAGGGCACTTCTTTAAAATTGCATCACTGGGCTTAAAACTGGAAATATCCAAGTACGGGACTTTATAAAGCCGTGCAAGCGTTTGCAGTAAAAGCTCTGTATCGACACCGCTAACCGTAAGCAAAGAAAACAATAAACCTTTTTTCTCCGTTTCTTGCATTTGCAAAGCATCATCAACCTGCTCTTGAGAGACGACTCCACTTTTCACCAAATGACGCTGTTGCGCTAATAACATATGAAGCCCACATCTCCCCTAAGAAAAAGTTTACCACGTACGTCAATTTAATATCCTAAGTACTAAAATCAAGACAATAATCACACTCGTCATAACTCTTGATAGAAATCTACCTCCTTTTAAGAAGTTTATGTTCTTTATAAAATAAGGCGATAGCCTATCGCAATGTCCTACCAGAAAAAACGTGCCTTTTTATTTTATTTTATTTGCACTCTCCCAATGCTTAGTGCTTGTACACAGCCCCTAAAAACACCTATTTCCCTGCCACATCCAAACTCGGAAAAGAGCATTCACTCGCAAACAGAGCAACTTGAAAATATACCCAAAAATATTATCCTAACAACACAGGATGTATTCTTACACGGGCTACTAGCTCAAGATATTGCGCGCGCCCAAGCTTCGGCGAAAAAGCACATACTCCCACATTGGCCACGTATTATGAAACGCTCAACCTTTGTGCGCCAACGTCTTGTCGACACCATAAAAAGCATGAATGCACCGCTTTCATTGCAGTTTATTCCCATTGTAGAATCAGGCTATCAGCCATACGCATTATCTCGCACCGGCGCGATGGGTCTATGGCAACTTATGCCCGGTACTGCAAAGCACCTTGGCATTAAAAAAGACCCTTACAAAGATGGTCGCCGCAATGTCGAAGAATCAACCCGTGCTGCTGTCAGATATTTACAAACCCAATACAAACGTTTTGGCAATTGGCCACTGGCATTTGCCGCGTATAATATGGGTCCTTATGGACTTTCAAAACGCTTGAAAAAGCAGGCTTGGACATTGCATGATGGCATCGAAAATATGCCTGTGCCCATAGAAACACGCAATTATGTGCGCCAAATCATCGGGCTTACTGCACTATTCAACATGCAAACCATAAGCTTTCCTGACCCCATCCCCACACAAGCCATTACCCTATCTGCTCCTGTTGACCTTAAGCAACTGACACACGCCTCCAAACTGCCAGATTTACTTTTATTTCAACTCAACCCAGGCTTGCATTACAGCCAATATTTACGCCATGACATCACCATTCATGCCCCTGAAGAAAACCTCTTCACATTACAAAAACAACAAGATTTCCACCGCCCAAAAAACATTCAAATCAAAATTCGTTCAGGCGATTCCTTGTGGAAATTGGCACGCCAACACCGCACCACTATTGCCCATCTGCACAAGCTCAACCCCAAACTTCCACATACCTTAAAAATTGGCAGCTCTGTTACCGTGCCAGCCTACTCTTTTGCGCGAGCCACGGCAGCAAACAACCCATTATTATCCCAAGGTCGCCGTATTCGTTATAAAGTGCATAAAGGTGATTCTTTGTGGAGCATTTCCAAACGTTTTGGAACATCGACACATGCCATTGCCCGCGCTAATCAGCTATCTAAAAATTCAATCATTCGCCCTGGAGATAGATTATGGATTCTCGCCCGTATTTAATCCACTTGTATTCTATCCTTATACTACTTGGATTGCTCACAGCTTGCTCATCTGAGGCCGACACGCAGTCAAGTATCTCATATGACAGCATAAGCAATAACAGCCCAGCTTTTGGCGACCGCCTGATCACCGCCTCTATTGGCGATGCTTCGACACTCATTCCCATGATTGCAGGTGACAGTGCCAGCCACGAGATTGCAGGCTGGTTATATCAGCCACTTTTAAAATTTGATAAAAATTTGAATATTACTGGACAACTTGCCCAATCGTGGGAGGTGTCCAAAGATGGGCTTAGCATTGCCTTTCACCTTCGCCCAAATATATCATGGAGTGATGGGCAACCCTTCACTTCAGAAGATTGTGCTTTTACATTGGCATTAATTCAAGATGAGCACACTCAAAGTGCTTACAAATCTGATTATGCCAAAGTTACTGCCTTTGAAACGCCCGATAAATACACCTTTGTTGTCCACTATGCCGAAGTCTATTCCCCTGCGCTTTCGACATGGGCTGGGCTGGCAATCATGCCCAAACATAGCTTTGAAGGTGAAGATATTATGCAAACGGATTTAGCCCGTCACCCCAAAGCTACACTTGGTCCGTATGTGTTAAAAGATTGGCAAGCCCAACAATCTATTACACTTCAAGCCAACCCCAATTATTATGCTGGCAAGGTATGGATTGCAGAACGCATGACCCGCATTATCCCTGATTCAGCCACCCAATTTTTAGAACTTACGGCGGGTCATATTGATGAAATGGGATTAACACCCACGCAATATTCACGTTTATTCGAAAGCAAAAGGGTATTAAAAGAGCATTATGATCGTTATAAATACCTTCAATCAGTCTACACATATTTAGGTTTTAATCTCCAACGCCCTCTTTTTCAAGACCAACGAGTTCGTGAAGCCATTGCTTATGCTATTGACCGGCAAGAACTCATTGATGGCGTATTGCTCGGACTAGGTGAAGTCATTGCCTCGCCCTATAAACCTGGTACATCTTGGGTCAACCAATCACTTAAACCTAGGATTTTTAATCCCAACAAAGCAAAACGCATGCTTGCCGATGCAGGTTGGGTAGACTCCGATAATGATAGTTATCTTGATAAAGATGGCAAAGCACTTTCATTCACCATTATCACCAACAATGGCAACAAACAACGTGCCGATACAGCCACTATTATTCAACAGCGACTCAAACAAATTGGCGTGAAAGTTAATGTTCGGCTCATTGAATGGTCAGCGTTTATTGAAAATTTTATCAACAAACGACAGTTCGATGCGGTGATTCTAGGCTGGTCACTCACCCCTGAACCTGATCAATATAATATTTGGCATTCATCGCAAACAGGAGAACGTCAATTCAACTTTTTAAGCTATAGCAATGCCAAAGTCGATGAAGCTTTGGTTGCAGCCACACGCACTTTCGATCAAAGAAAACGCAAACAATGGTACGACATCATGCAACAAGAAATCTACCATGATGTTCCCGTGGTCTTTTTATATGCTCCCTACTCACTTCCTGTAGTCCATAAGCGCTTTCAGGGCATCAAACCTGCCCCTGCTGGCATTGGTTATAACAGTGAGTTTTGGTACGTGCCCAAAGAGCTACAAAAGTATCAAATCACCAGCATAAAACCATAAAATAAAACGGCTCTTTTGAAAATCAAGTGGGTTAGCAAAATTTATTGACCTTGGAAAAGTCGAGTTTTCCTGTAATCAGGTATGCAATCGTTTTGAAATATGCGTATTTATAGCCTCTGGCTTTGCGTTTAGCCGCTTGTAAAACTGAGTTTAGACCTTCAAGAATACCATTGTTGATTTTACTTTCTTGCCATCGAATAATGCCATCCCAATGTTCTTCAACCATGCTTTTGACAGCCTGCATTTCAGCCAAACCACTGCCTTGTAACCAAGCGCA
>CAYPXU010000005.1:0-25938 GCA_964414875.1 uncultured Zetaproteobacteria bacterium
CGCAAATGATTATAATTCTCACCAGTATTGATCAGGCAGAGCAAGCGCAATGGATTGTACAACAATTACTTGAGAAGCGGCTTGCAGCTTGCATCCAGCAAACATATGGAACATCAATCTATCGTTGGCAAGGTAAGTTAGAATGCTCGCAAGAGTATTATTTACATATAAAAACCACGTCTGAGCTTAAAGAGCAAGTCATAGCATGGTTGGAGCAGCATCACCCTTATGAAACACCTGAGATTATTGTATTGGAAGGGGTATGTGGCAAGGATTATGGCGAGTGGTTATCTGCATCAGTTTCAAAAAGTTAATGAGGCTTTAATACATAAGCACATATAATTTGGATTACTAATGAGAACTGCGCCTACACATGGTGAATTTAAAAGCGTAAGGTTCCGCGCCGCTTGTAGACCAAGTGTGCATTCAAGTTTTTCAAGGATATTATATGATTGAAATTACCCTAGTTGGTGCATTTGTGGCTGGCCTATTATCTTTTTTATCACCTTGTGTGCTACCGCTCGTGCCTGCTTATTTATCTTATATTAGTGGTGTATCAGTGGATGTACTACGGCATCAAACAGATGCTAGCGCATCAGTACGGCGCACGGCAATTATTCAATCCTTGTGGTTCATTCTAGGTTTTAGTTTGGTGTTTATTGCTTTGGGAGCTTCGGCAACGTGGTTGGGGCAATGGTTGCTCTCGAATATGGGTATTTTGGGTAAAGTGGCAGGGGTGATTATTTTCACCTTTGGTTTGCATTATACTGGCTTGATTCGCATTCCCTTTTTAATGATGGAAGCACGTGTTGATACAGGTGGTGTGAATGCTCGCAGTGGTTCTGGCGCATTACTGCTTGGCTCGGCATTTGCATTTGGTTGGACACCATGTATTGGTCCGATTTTGGGTGCTATTTTAGCAGTGGCTGGAGCCCAACAACACGTGGGTGAAGGCATGCTTTTATTGGTTGCGTATTCGGCAGGCCTGGGCGTGCCTTTTTTATTGGCAGCTTTGGCAACGGATGCATTTTTGAATTGGTCACAACGCTTTAAACGTCATCTGCATGCCATTGAAGTGATTTCAGGTGTGTTGTTAATGATTGTTGGGGCGCTTATCTTTCTTGGTAGCTTTAGTATTTTGGCTGGTTGGTTGATTGAATATTTTCCTTGGCTGGCAGATATTGAAGCTGCTTTTGCACCAGAAGGCTGAACATGACGCATGTAGATAGTTGACCTTGTACATTGGGAGTGTTTCAATACACCTATGAATAACAGTGAAAATCAATGCCAACTTGAAACGCGGATAACCTTGCTGACAGAGCATATAGCAACGATTCGACGCAATACTGAAAAGATGATGTCTGAAAATCAGCGTTTGCGTGAAGTGGTGCGCTTGGCAGAGAGTGAGCTGCGTAAGCGTCGAGATCAAATTCAACAGCTTGAGCGCGAACTTCATGGCGAGAATGATAAGCGCCAAGAAGCAAAAAACCGTGTTGAACATGCTATGGAAAAATTGGATCAAATTATTACTGAACCAAGTAAGGAACCCACATGAGCCAGAAAGTTGATGTAAATATACTTGGTAAAAAATTCAGTATACGAACCAGCGATAATCCTGAAGCTGTTGAGGCGGCAGCCGAATTGGTGAGAGAGCAAGTTGATGAACTACGTAAGCTTGGTGCGACAGCAGGAAGTGATCGCCTTATTACTTTGGCAGCATTGAATTTAGCAGGTGAATTACTTAAAAAAGGCAAAACGGAAATTCAGAATATGGACACAATCATTTCTGCTCTTGACGATGTTGTGTCGCAAGCAGAGGGTTTAGCTAAAGTGCCCCTGCGCTGAGCGAGTGGCTTTATGTTGCCTGAGCCGATGCATGTCTTATGGGAGCTTAGCTACACTGTTTGTGTGCGTCCCACTTGTTTGGGATACCTGATTTCAGCGTGCTGCGCCCACCTCGTCATAGAGGGTTCGACGACTTGCCGTCACTACGCCAGTGCGGGGGTGCCTTTTTATTTCTGAGCTATTTCAAACAAGCAATGAGAATAAACAACAATTGCGAAAGCTGTGTTTATCACGTCGCAAAGCCTTAACGCGCAAACAAAATAAAAACTTTTCAGCCAGCATTCTACAAACACTGCATGCCTACCTTGATCAGCAGTATGAGCACGTTGTTGAGGTGTTATGTTACCGCTCGCTTGCAGAAGAGGTGGATACTAGGTCGCTTTTTGCACGATCAAGCAAACACCAGTATTATGCACCAGTAACACGGAAAAATGGTGATATGCATTGGTTAAGCTGCGATTCTAATACAACATGGAAGACGGGGATGTTGCGGGTTTTAGAGCCTGTGGATGGGCAATGCTGGCAAGAAGGAGCAAGTCCTGCCATTGTGCTGTGCCCTATTGTGGGTTTTGATCTGCAAGGCAACCGAATCGGCATGGGAAAAGGCTGTTTTGATCGTTGGCTGGGGCAACATAAACAACATATTGATATGATTATTGGTCTTGCGTTTGATTGTCAACGATGCTCTAGCATTGAATCCGAAACGCATGATATACCACTTGATGCAATCATAACCGAACAAGGATGGATGACATGTCCGAATACATAAATATATTGGTGATTGGCGATATTCTCGGCAAAGCTGGACGCAAAGCCTTGCGTGATCATTTGCCTAGAATAGTCTATCAAAACACAGTGGATTTCGTGGTTGCCAATGGTGAAAATCTTGCAGCTGGTTTTGGTACAACACGCAAAGTCGCCGATGAAGTGTTTGAATCAGGCGTGCATGTATTGACCAATGGTAATCATTGTTGGGATCAACGGGATTTTCTTAAAACCATTGATGAAGATGATCGTTTTATTCGTCCTATGAACTTTTCACCTGCCGCACCAGGGCAAGGCTGGACGATTCAAGAAACTGCAGCAGGGCACCCTGTTGCGGTGATTA
Organism: uncultured Zetaproteobacteria bacterium; assembly: GCA_964414875.1. Classification (GTDB taxonomy): domain Bacteria; phylum Pseudomonadota; class Zetaproteobacteria; order Mariprofundales; family Mariprofundaceae. The sequence continues at coordinate 2,954 of CAYPXU010000005.1, forward strand.
ATACCATTGGGCAAATATTTATGAGTGGAACATGGGATTGTCCGTTTGCGGCAGCAGATCAGGCATTGTCAGAAATCCCATCGGATGTAAAAGTTATTCTTATGGATTTGCATGCTGAAACAACCAGTGAAAAAATGGGTATGGGCTGGCATTTGGATGGGCGCGTTTCGTTTGTTTATGGCACCCATACGCATATTCCGACTTGTGATGAAATTATTCATACCAGTGGCACGGCTTATCAAACAGACATTGGTATGACGGGTTCTTATCAATCGATTATTGGTATGCGAAAAGAAGGCGCGTTGCACCGTATGATTACGCGCTTGCCGCAACGTTTTGAAGCAGTAGATCGTGGTGCAACACTTTTTGCAACGCTGCTAAAGGTGAGTGTGATTACCGGTAAAACCAGTCATATTGAACGTATTAAAGTTGAACCAGAATGCTAATGTCAGAAGCTGCTGCAACTTAGCACAATACATCCAAACTAAATTCAAATGGATTGGCTTGATCGCCAAATTTTAGTGTATGCAGCCCCTTAGGAAGGGGGATTGTCGTTGCATTTTTACCATAACCCACACGCTCATTGTCGAGTAAACAAAAATCACCATGTTGAGCGATGCGTAGTTGCAGACCGCCAGTAGGTACATGTTCAATAAAGATATGTTCTTCGCGCAGTAAACGGCTACAGCCAGCAAGTTTAACATCAGCGGGTTTCTTGTGTGAGAATAAATCAGTCACGCTTTGGGGAGGGTGATGGGCTCCAAAGACCCAAGGTAAATGGTAAACCATGCGTGGTCGATTACACAATGCTTGCTGGGCTTTTGTGTTGGTGCCCTCTAATTTTGCATAAGAAATAAAGGTGTCTTCAAGGTGGTCTGATGCATCTTCATCAAGGGCAAGTTTTAGGCGTGAAAATAGTGCGGCAAGTAAGGGTGTTAGGCGGCTGGCAGGGCCGTTAACCAAGCGAATGAGTGCACCGCGATCAATCACCTCAACTTCACCATCGGTGAGTGCTGTAACCGTTGCCGTACGTTGCTGTGCTAGCCCTGCAAGTCCAAGTTCGCCGACTACTTCACCAGCTTGCAAGGTGAATGTATGAATGCGACCATCCTGTAGTCTGCGGCGGACTTCCACCCAGCCTGATTGAATAAGATAAGCGACAGCTTCTTCATCACCTTGCCCAATAAGCACACCGCCTTCTTTAAACACCATAATATTAGCCATATAAATTCCCACCTAAGTTTAGAGCTAGCAAGTTTAGGAAGTTTTTTGCATAGAAATGTGTTCAGTGTCACATGCTGTAAAAAAACCGATATGCTTGCTCACTTGCAGTATAGCAGGAGATTTAATGCAAAAGTAATCATTGTATGTGAGGGTGCGGAACCTTATATGCTGCTATCGTAGCATAGTAATGGTATGTAAATGAAGGTTTTCCCCCTATTTGAAACAATGGATGTCGGGGCATAAGGCCTCGCTTACAGCATCGAATCGTGTATTCGATGTATTTTTGTTGGGCGTTAAGCGTCCGTAGGGTATTATAAATGTCGTCTGAAGAAAAAAAAGAATTAAAATTTAGTGATTTGGGTTTGTCTGAACCTGTTATGCAAGGCTTGAGTGATGCGGGTTATGAATCGCCATCACCGATTCAAGCTGAGATTATTCCATATGTGTTGGATAACCGTGATGTATTGGGTCAAGCCCAGACAGGTACGGGTAAAACAGCTGCTTTTGCATTGCCTGTTTTATCAAAAATTGATACAAGCTTGCGAGATCCACAGGTATTGGTGCTTGCACCGACCCGAGAATTAGCTATTCAGGTAGCTGAAGCATTTCAAAAATATGGTAGTCATATTAAGGGATTCCATGTTTTACCTATTTATGGTGGTGCAAGCTATGATGGGCAATTGCGTCAATTGAAGCGTGGTGTGCATGTGGTGGTGGGTACACCAGGTCGTGTGATGGATCATATGCGTCGTAAGACGTTGAAGTTGGGTGGTTTGAAGACACTTATTCTTGATGAAGCAGATGAAATGTTACGTATGGGCTTTATTGATGATGTGGAATGGATTTTGGAACAAACCCCAGATAAGCGCCAAATTGCCTTGTTCTCGGCAACCATGCCAGATGCGATTCGTAAGATTACCAATCGTTATTTAAAGAACCCTGAACATGTGACTATTAAAAATAAAACCAGTACGGTAACTACCATTCGTCAACGTTATTGGTCGGTGAGTGGTCGTCATAAAATGGATGCGCTTACCCGTATTCTTGAAGCTGAAACCTTTGATGGCATGATTATTTTTGTGCGTACCCGTGGTGCAACCGTGGAAGTTGCAGAAAAGCTTGAAGCGCGTGGTTTTGGTGCCGCTGCGTTAAATGGTGAAATTGCACAAAAACAACGTGAGCAAATTGTAAACCGTTTAAAGAAAGGTCATTTGGATATTTTGGTGGCAACCGATGTGGTAGCGCGTGGTTTGGATATTGAACGTATTTCGCATGTGATTAACTATGATATTCCAGGTGATACAGAATCTTATGTGCATCGTATTGGTCGTACAGGCCGTGCGGGTCGCCAGGGTGATGCAATTCTATTTGTTGCACCGCGTGAGCGTCGTATGTTGTATTCAATTGAGCGTGCAACACGTCAGAAAATTGAAGAGTTTCAAATGCCATCCACGGCGGATATCAATGATAAACGCGTTGAAGGTTTTAAACAGCGTATTCAAGCCACATTGGAAGAAGGTAGTTTGGAGCTGTTTGCAAAGATCATTGAACAATATGAAGTCGAGCATCAAGTTCCTGCGCAAGAAATTGCTGCGGCATTGGCGAAAATGGTGCAAGGTGATCAGCCGTTGTTGCTGGCAGAGTCTCGCCGTCCCGAGCGTAAAAAAGAACCACGTGAAGCAAGTAACGAAGGTGATTCAAGGCGTGAAAGCGGCCGCGAAGAGCGTCCGCAACGTGCAAAACGAGTTTCTACACGTTCATTGCCACGTCTTGAGCGCGGTATGGAGCGTTTTCGTATTGAAGTTGGCGCTGATCATGATGTACAAAAGGGCAATATTGTAGGTGCTGTGACCAATGAATCAGGTATTGAAAATGAATTTATCGGGCATATCGAAATTTATGATCATTACAGTACCATTGATTTGCCTGAAGGCATGCCGAATCATATTTTGAAAACCTTGCAGAATGCACGAGTATCAGAGCGTAAAATGCAGATGACACGTGAAGAGTCGGCTGAGGCTCCAGCTGAGCATAAACGTCGCCCTTCTTCACATGGTGGTGGACGTTCGGGTTCATCTCGCCCGCCACGTCGTACAGAGGGTCGCGGTGATGGACGCAGTGCACCGCGTCGTAAACCAGGTGGTTCACGCCCCAAACGTAATAACGACTAAGATAGCGTGAATGTCTGTTTGAAGCATTCTAAAGGCACAAAGACTTGTTCTTTGTGCCTTTTTTGTTTGGAGTAGGTCTGCTGTGGAGGGCTAATATGGAATGGGACATCTCACTTCTTGTGTATGGCTTAGCTATTGGCGCATGTGCAGGTGTGTTGGCTGGTTTTATGGCAGGTCTGGCAGGTGTCGGCGGCGGCTTGGTATATGTGCCTGTATTCTACCTTTTAATGCCCCGTATTGAAGGGAGTGCTGAGGGCAGCATGGCACTGGCTATTTTCTCTAGTATGGTAGCGATTGCTTTAACAGCAGGCTTTTCAGCCCGTTCACATTGGCGACTAGGGCGTGTGAATGTGCATTTATTTCATTATCTATGGCCAAGCCTGTTGTTGGGGGCAAGTTTAGGTTTGTGGAGTGCTTTTATTTTGCCTGAATTATGGCTTCTTTTGGCACTGGCAGCACTGAATGCTTGGGTGGCTTATGATTATGGGCGGTCATTTGAGCCTCACATATTGCACAAAGGCATCTTTTCAATGTTGGGCATGCCGATTGGTTATATATCAGGCATACTGGGCATTGCGGGTGGCACGATGCTGGTACCGTTATTAAGACGCTTTTTAAGCTTAAAGGATGCTGTAGGTACATCTGCGATGTGCGGTTTTATGATGGTTGCGCTTGCGGTGTTGTTGAACCTGTTGGGTGAATCAGGTTGGCAGGAGTTATTGCAAGGGCAATGGCTTTTCTTATTGGCAACATGGATGGGGCTATTACTTACCATGCCACTTGCAGCCAAAAAATCGGCAGGTTGGCATGAAAAACTTCAAGAACGGCAGCTTCGTATGATGCTAAAGTCCATGTTTTCTTTGATTGCTATCATGTTCTGCGTAATCGCATGGTTGAAATAAAAAAAAGTCACGATTTCTCATGCAATTATCCTGCTGCCCTGGCACTTTACAGGAGTCTCCCCACTTTTTTTATCTAGGGCATAAAATCTATCAGGGCAATCGCATTAAAACATGGTTATCCACGTCCTGAAATATCAGTCGTATCCTAAAGTGTACAAAAAAAGCATCATTTCCGAGGTTTTTATCGGAAATCCATGGTTTAAGTGCCCCCCCCCGATAGAAGTATTCGAGGATGACGGATTGGCAAGAATTTGAAAAAAACATAATGAAAGACTTATTTTTTTAATGCGATTGTCCTAACTTCTGGCACTTTATGATTGACTTTTTTGTTAAAACCTGTCTTATGCGCTGCTGTCTTTTGAGTGGATCTTACATTGTGAAGTCAAGGAAATATTGATTTTGCAGCGTATTGGAAGGGTTCCATTCGCAATAGGGGTCATAAAAGCGATTGCTTTTGTGGTTAGGGGAGATCTTTTCATGTTTATTTATCGTTATCTGCTATTGTGCCTGCTTCTGCTGGCACCGATGGCTCTGCATGCTGCACCCTCAATCATAGCTTCAACAGCCTTTACAGCGGCCGACGGCACACGCACATATATGGATGTCGGTGGTGTCTGGAATGGCACGGCTGATGTTTCAGCCATTACCGGTGATAGTTTTTCACTCACCCTCTCCAACAGCAGTTTGGTGGGTACAACCTCTGCCTTCAGCCTAACGCCATCAGTCACCCTTCCTACGAATTTTACAGCATTGCCTGCGAATACGACGGTAACGCAAACGGGTGCCGGTTGTGGTGTTACGCCGCCGACTGTGGCTGCCACACAAACAGGCACAGCACTGGCATTCACATTTAACAATGGCGCAGGTTATGATCTTCCAGCCAGCTGTGCTCTGACACTGCACTATCAGGTAAAAGCTGATGCAGCTCAAGTGGCAGCGACTGTACAGTTCACAGCAGCTTGGGATTACGCTTTAACACAAGCTGGGACGCTGACTGGTATAGCAAGAACAACCCAGCAGAATATCACCACGCGCGCCGGTGCATCGATTATCACACTCTCTCCGAAAACGGCACTGGCTCCTGTCGGTGGTCAGTTAATCTGGACGGTGACGGTGAATAGTACAGGTTTGGGCGGCCTTTTTGATGTCACGCTCGATAACACGCTGGTGACAGGTATGGCTTTCAATAGCTTGGTGCAGGATGCCGTAAATGGAGTGAATCGTGCAGCTACGGCGAACCTTGCTGGTGATGTTTTAACCATCCCTTATTTGGCGCCGGGTGAAAAATTTGTGGCGACAGCAACGACAACCGTCAACACTTGCGGCACGTTGGAAGAGAAGGTGCAGAGTGTCAGCCGGCTGAATGCTGTAGCGATTAGTGATGCAGCAGCGGTGACGCTGGATTTGAAACAGCCACTGATTGCTGTGACACCAGTGGATGCAGCAGGTGTTACGTTACCCAATTTTGATCAGCAACTGTTGCTGGGGGCAACGCCAGTGACGGTGCGTTTGAAAGTGGATAATACCGGTCTTGGCAATGCTACCGGTGTCAAAATCAATACCAACCTGAATACTGTTCCCGGAGCGGTGGTGACAGTGACATCACCAGGCTGGAGCTATGCTGGCGGTGTATTCACCTATACGGCAAACGCATCGGGCACGCTGGCGAGTCCAACTGGCACAAGCACATTGATTTATACGGTGGCTGTGGATAACGCCAATAACGCGATTTGTGATACTACGACTAACCCCACCACGCCGCTCGACCTCTTTGGGCGCAGCTATACGATTCTGTTTGAGGCAGGGTATAGCGATCTCTGTGGTAACCCGTACAATGCACCATCCTCGGTAGGCAGTTATACACTTCCTCTGCGTCCGCAGGTGACGCTACGGGTGACACCGAATAAGAGCCGTGTTGACCTTTCATCTACAGTCGGTATTGCCCCCAATCCGGGTGAGACAGTGGTTTATACGCTTTCATTGAAAGTGACCGATGTTGTCAATGTTCAGCAGAATCCACTGATTGTGAGTTATCCGATGCCAAGCAATATGGTCGGCAATGCTGTGATTGGTATTGTTCCAGCAAACACTACGGCGAGCTGTAGTGGCTTCGGAGGCATCTGTTCACCCGGTTCTACCCTGACCTGGAGTGTAAATCAGGCTGCACTGGCAGCAGCAGCGAATCCAGCCTTGACGCTAACTACGCTAGCACCCTCCATCGGCGATACGCCAGCGGCCAATGTTTGTGCGCTTGCAGGTAGTTCGATGACCAGTAGTGCCTTTGTGACGGTGACTCCGAAACTTACAACGGTAGGCAAGTGCGATTTAAGCGCCAGATATAACAGTAGTGTATTGATGAATAATAATGCTGCTTCGGGTACGGCTGAAGTGTTTTATAATATGGGAATATCCCTCGCAGCGCTAGGTGTGCCGACCCCCGCACCGATTGCAGGTACAGCGTGGAGCGTACTGCAGGCAGCAGGTCGTGATGGTGCAACCAACAACATCTTTGAGATTGGTAATGCTGAAAATGGCAACGGCACGCGTGATGTGGGTGAAGGTGAGTTTATTCCTGTGGTTGCCAGTATCGCCTTTCCTATCGGTTATGGCGGTAACTGGCTGAACTCCACCTATGTGGATAATTTTGCAGGTATCGGTAGCAGTGAAAAACTGATTGCTGGTTCACTTTACTACCGCCTTGATACAGGTGGTGTTGCTGGTGCTTGGACAGCTGTGCCTGCAGCTCGGGTGACCACGGCTACACAACTTTCGATAGATCTTGGTTTTCTCAATGCTGGTGGTGCAGTTGCCAATCAGAGCGTTTACCTTGCTTATAAATTATCTGCAACGGCCATGCCTACCGCCAATCAGGTAAATGAGCAATCACTGACCCAGATCGGTACCTTTACCATTGCTGGCGGTGGTGGTGGCGGTGCTTGTGTGGTGAATGCAGGTGATGGTCAATTCAAACAGGGTGATTTCTTGAGGCTTTCAGAGGTGAGCAGTTACCTGAAAGTGATAATGCCGGTATCAGGGGCGTTGCCGCAGAATACAGTTGAAGTCTGTGCGCCTGCGCGTTCACTGGCATTAAAAGGCTTTAACCGCAATGAACAGCTGCCGCAGGACTGGTTGAGCACACTGTTGCTTTCACAGTCTACCGCTTACAGCTATAGCCCCAACACTGCTGCTGCCTCCGGAGCCTTGGCAGCGCCACTGGTTGTAACTGAAACCATTGCAGCCAATGGCGATATCGGTTTTGCTGCACCAGCGGCAACAGGCATTGCGAGCAATGCGATTGTCACGGCACCGATTCAGTTGAAAGCCAATCAGGCGGCGGCAGTTCAGGGTGGTGCAAAACCTGCGCTGCAGGCGCAACTACGCTACGCAACAGGCGCGCAGCATGCGAATGCTCCATTTACAACCCTTGCATCGATCACCTTTACACCATCAGTTGCGCGCTCGGCGAAGCTTTCTGTACAGGTCTCACCGAACAATCAAGGTGTGCCGCTGCCGGGTGTGGCTCCGGAGTGGACGATTCTGGTAACCAATAATGGTAATGGTACAGCCTATGGCGCCAGCTTGAGTGATACACTGCCAGCGCAAATTGTGCCGGATCCGGTGGCAACGAATCTACTGAATACGCTGGCGAATGTGGGTATAGCAGGTGCGCCTGCAAATTACAATGCGACCGTTACTGGGCAGGTGATGAGCTGGGTGCTTGGTGATATTCCTGCCGGCGATACACGCATGATCAAGGTGGTTGGCAGTGTGAACCAGATTGGTGTTGCTTGTGTGCTGGGCTCAACACATCCGATCTCTGCCACTTGGGGCTGTGGTGGTGTGAATGCGGAGACGGTCACAGCCGTTGGCCCCGTTTACGTGATTCCTACAGGCTCTCTACAGGCGCTAAATGATACCACCTTTGTACCACCTGCGATGTGCACGCCAAGTACACCGATGCAGATTTTGGTGAAAAATACCGGCGCAACCCATGTGTACAATGCCGTAGTGAAAGAGATTCTCGATCAAGGTGTATTATCGAGCGGTTTAAGCATGCTGCTGCCTGGCTCTGTTACCTATAGTGCCGATGGTATTACTTTTAACGCAGCTCCCGATCCGACCGGTGCAGGCACTGCGGCATCACCATATACATGGACAGGTAGCAAGGGTTCCTTTGTGCCACTGGCGGCTGCATTGGGCGATATGCCACCAGGCAGTACAATTTACATCAAATTTAATGTGAGTAGTGCAAATACCAATGCTGTACCGATTGCACTTGATGCCACGGTAAGCGGGCAGACAGTCTGTAAAGTGGCCAATAGCAGTAGCCCTGCAAGCCCTTATACATTACCACTGAAACGCCCGAATATTTCAGTGTTACAGAGCGGACAAAATCTGACTACAGGTTCGGTTGCAGGCAGTACAGTCTATGCTGCAAAGGGTGATCAGGTTCAGTGGAATGTAACAGTCACCAACAGCGGCAATGATGTGGCACAAAATGTACAGCTGATGGATCTGTTGCCGCCAGCCAATGCAACGGGTTGGATCGTGAGCGGTGGCGGTTTGAATGCGGCGCAAGTGACCAGTAGTACAGCAAAGACGATGGCTAATATTCTGGCTGGTGCTACAGCAACTTATACCTTTACAGGCACATTGGCCGGCACATGTGCCAATGAGTCCAATAAGGCCGATATCACATGGGGCTGTTCTGTTGCTCCTGCTGGTGGTCGAAATCAGGTCTATGCACCGAATCAGAGTGTCAGTGGCACTGTGGGCGTGCCGAATCCTGCGATTGCGAACCTGATTACACTGCCCGATTTTACCGGTAGCGGTATTAGCCAGCAGTTCAATGCGCTGCCGGGTGGGCGTACGGAAGTGGTATTGACATTAACCAATAATGGTGCCGCTGCCAGTAGTTTGGTGCTGACCGATACCCTGCCGGCGGGGCAGGTGATCGATACTTCATTTGCGCCAACAGTGACAGGCAGCGGTGGTGTGACGATGGCGATCAATACAGTGAATACAGCAGTGCCAGTATTCACTGTGACGGGGGCGGTACGCCATGCAAAAAATGCCATCATCACATTCAGGACGATGCAGAGTGGAAACTTCGATGCCTTGAGCGACCCTCTGGTGAGCCCTGAGGTGGCACCTACAACTGATCCGGCGCTTCCGGCAACAGCGAACAACACTGTATCGCTCTCTTTTAATAACTCTTGTGCCGGTGCAGCGACAACAACAGCAACCGCCTCTTTTGATCCCAAAACGCCTGATCTTGATATGACGGTGAGCCCTGCGAGTCAGATTGTAGCGCTAGGTACGGCATACACATATAAATTTACGCTGATCAATAACGGTGATGTGGGTTCCATTGCAGATCATATCACGTTTACGCCAGCGATTGGTGTGGGCTGGGCAACAGCAAGTTGTAAAGTTAATGCTACTGCTGTCGCGAACTGTGGTGCAGCCATCAATACCGCGCTGGCTGCTGTATCACTGGCGAAGGGCGCAACCGCGACGGTGAGTATTACAGCAACAGCACAGGCTACGGGTTCGTTACAGATGCAGGCGCAGGTTACAGGTACACTGTTTAAGAATAATAATACGACGACCGGCTCCAACTACTCGCTGGATGTAACGCGTGCCAAGACGATGGGTTATACGCAGAGCTTGCTGTTTAAATCGGCGACCCCTGCAATTGCTGTGGTTGGAAAGCTGCGTATTGGGCAGCAGGTGACCTTTACAGCCAAGGCAACATGGCTCGGTACTGATGCGATTACAGCAGGAAAAATCCGTTTTAAACTGCCTGTAGGCTATGGTTATGTTTCGAATGTAGTAACGGCGAATAATACCTTGGCTACAGGTGTGGCAACGCTCCCTATAGCGGTGTCAACAGGTGTGATTGAGTTTCCTGTTAGCAATTTCACTGTCAACCCTGGTGTGAACAACATCTTTGAACGGGATATTGTGCTGCGTGTTTTGAATGAGCAGAGCAATACTTCTGCCGTGAATTTGACGTTGCCGATGGGGGCTAGCTTTGCAGCATTGGGCAGTACATTTGCATCGAACAGCGCTCAGGATGGCTTTAATGGTGCTGAGGCGCTACTGCATAGTCAGATTGTCTATGCTATTGAGCGCCCACAGCCAACGCTCACCATGCAGGTGCAGAATAAAACGGCTGCTGGTGCGTTCGGGAATACCGCAACTGGTCAGGCGGGGGATATATTCCGCTATAAAATTGTGCTGAGTAACCCTGCTGGTGCGGCACCGCTCTATGACATTGCCTTGAATGATGCGCTAAACAATAAACTCACACTGATTACCACAGCTGGCACCATCGGAGCCGACAGCACGGCCAATGGTGCGGTGAATGTGAACTATGCGGGTGCGGTTGCAGCTGCCGGTTCAACTATTCTCTTTGATCAGACCAAGGTAAATATTACGACATTGGGCAGCAACTTCACGCGGCTTGATCCGGGCAAGTCGATCACGCTCTATTTTGAGCAGAGCGCAGGCAGCACAGTGAATCCGAGTGAGCCTCTAAACAGCCAGTTGACAGTTACCGCTGCGCGGACACTGGCGGGCGGCGGTATTGGCGGTATAGCGAAGCTTGGTGCTTATGATGGTGCGGCGATCTTTACTACAGCAGCGACCAATACCACGGCTGCACCGATTACCCTCAATGAGCCGTTGGCATCCATTACGCGCACGGTGACGGTTAATCCAGTCACGGTCTCTGAAAGCTTGATTACCACCAGTGAAGGCAATGATGCCAATGCCAATGTGGTGATCGGTGAGCAGGCTTTGATGCGTATTCCTTTGGTGTTGCCGGCAAGTCAATCACCGAATCTCATTGTGCGAACTACACTGCCTGCGGGCTTGAGTTTGGTGGCTACGCCTGCGCCGACACTGGGTGCAAATATCACCTGCGCCAATAATCCTGCGCCAGTCACACCGAATGTGTTGCCAGCACCAACTGCCGGAAATACCGCTCAGTCTGTGAACTGGAGCTTTGGGCTATGTACCGTGACTGCGGGTACAGCAGCAGCGCGCAGCATTACCATCGACTATATCACCCAAGTGGAAAATATTGCTGCAAACACAGCTGGCAAGACGCTGCTCGATAGCAGTGAGCAGTTTACGACAGATGGCGTTTCATTTGCTTCAATCGGTTCACAAACGCTTACTGTGCGGGAGCCGATCTCTGCATCCACGTTAACCATGACCCAGATTAATGGTGTGAATGCGACTGCTGGCGCATTGGTCAAAGCGGGTGATCTCTTAACCTATAGCATCCTTGTAAACAATGGCAGTACAGTAGCAGTACAGGATGGTACGGTGGTTGTAACGTTGCCAGCAGGATTGGTCTACAAAGCAGGCTCAACAGCAGGAACCAGCCCACCTGTAGCAGCTTCATCCGAACCGAATGTGGCAGGGCAGCTGCTGACATGGGGTAACCGTAATGCTACGACACCGCAGCAGATTCAGGTTGCAAATGGTGCAAGCAAAGCGTGGGTATTCCAGGCAACAGTGCTGGATACGGTGCAGCCGAATCAGGCACTGGCTGTTAGCATGACCCATGACTGGAGTTCGTTGCTGGGTATAGGCACAGCCTTGACTGGTGCTACTGCACAGGGCGTAACAGGTACCCTGCGCGGCGAGCGTGATGGTACTACCGCGCCGCTGACTATGAACAACTACAAAAGTTCAGCCAGTGTTAGCAACAGTGTCATCAACAGCTACAGCATCACCACGGTAGCCTCTGGCGGCACGCTTGGTACAGCAACCAGCTTCCGTGTTGGCGATCTGGTCACCTACACCCTCACCGCCAAACTCCAAGAGGGAACCACCAATGCGGTAACGATTGAAGATACTTTGCCTGCTGGCTTGAAGTTTACAGTCCTCAGCTCCGTAACCAGTAGTTGGAATAATGCCGCACTGATACCAGTCACCAAGCCCGCTGCGAATGCAACGGGTAAGCTCACATGGACATTCGGCAACCTGACCGACCCTGCCGATGGTGTGACAACCAATGATACGGTTGTATTGACCTATACCGCACGGGTGGTTGATCTAAATGGCATCACGATCACGCCATTAACACAGAGCGTTAGCGATAGTGCGATCCTGCGCTATCAGGATGCTGCCGCGGTCGCGAAAGCAACGCCGCAGGCACAAGCAACCATTGCTCTGAAGCAGCCGAGCTTGAGCAATACCCTGACTTTGAAAGCAGGGCAGGCGACTACGGTTGGTGCAAACGCTGCCGTGAACATGGTCTTTACTGCCAGCAATGCCAGTGGACTGGCACCAGCCTATAACGGCGTGGTGACGGTGACACTGCCAGTTGGCATGCGCGTAGCTACGCCAACAGTGAGTAGTGCAACCCTTGGTGTCACAGCGGTGACGCTGCCAGCAGTGGCATACAATGCTGCGACAGGTGTGGCCAGCTGGTCGCTGGGTGATGCTCTTTCTATTCCTGCGGGTAAGGATCTGGTGCTGAATTTTACCGCGACAGTCGATGCTGGCATTGGCTCTGGGGTGACTTTGCAGAGCAGTGGGCAGGTGAGTGCCTACTACTCCCAGCCTTCGGCACAGCCAACAGACCGCCGCACCTATGCCATTTTGCCGTTGCAAAATGTAACGGTGACAACGCTTTCGGCTGCAACCATCAGCAAAACTGTAGACAAAGCCACAGCTGCAATCGGCGAAACCCTCACCTATACCATCAAAGTGCCGGGAACTCCGGTGAATACAGCACTCTACAATGTGAATGTGAGTGACCTTCTGCCAACTGGTCTTATCAAGGGGGCGGTTACATCATCCAACACTACGGCTGGTGCGCCTGTCGCAACCGATACTGGTACTGCTAACCAGGTGACACTTGCCGTGGGTACGATTGCTCCGAATAAGCAGGTGACCATTACGATTGCGGCAGTGGTTGCCAATACAATAGCGAATCAGAAAGGTGTGGTGATCAGTAATCAGGGCTCATTTACTTGGAAAAAGACAGCTGCTGGTGTAACACAGGCTGCAGTAACGAGCAGTGCGGTGAACACAACCCTGACGGAACCGCTATTGACGACAACGCTGGGCACTCCGACCCTAACACAATCTGTAGCGGGCAGATTACAGGGTGGTGATAGCGCTAAATATCATATCGTCATCAATAATATCGGTGATGGTAGCGCGCATGATGGTATCATTCGCTTTTTGGCTGACCCCACACTGATTGCCCCCGTGATTACAGCGAACCCCAACAACCCCGGCGTTGTGACCAAGGGCGCGCTGATTGGAGGCAAGCAGGCGTGGATATATCAGTTGGTAACGCCATTTTTGGCTGCCGCAACATATGGTTTTGATGTCACCTTTACGCTCGCCAATACAGTGCAACCGTTACAGAACCTCGCGCTGCAAGCAGAAGTAGACTGGACCTCTACCGCAGGTGCGAATGCAAATGAGCGTGTGGCACCTACCGCAGCAGGCTTGCCTGTTACTGGTGCGTTGAATGATTACCGTGCAGCCAGTGTCACGCGGACGTTAACAACAGGTAGTGTCTCTCTGCTGCAGATATTAACGCCAGCTACAGCAGCACCGGGTGAGACGGTCGTTTACACGCTGGATTATCAGCTTGGGAATAACACAATCAAACAGGTGCATTTGAGAGAGCTTCTTCCTGCTGGCTTGACCTATGTTTCAGCTACTGTGTCAGCCACGACTGCGACACAGGTTGGTGGTGCGCAGGTGGCGATTTTGCCTATAGCACCAGCTGCTGGTGCTATAGGGCAACTCGACTTTCCTTTGGGTGATTTGGTCGGTACGGCAGTAGGAGCCAGTGTGAAACTGGCAATTACGGTACGTGTGGATAACGTGGCAGGCAACATTCAGGGTAAGGCCTTAAGCGTTGCAGGTACTGCAAAATTTCAGAATGCAGCGGCGAATGTGGTATCCATTTTAGCCAATGTAAACCCATTGCTGACAGTGATTGAGCCGAAGATGACGATCACGATGCCAGCCCCGACGTTGGTTGAAGCTGCTGCTGGTTCACTGCAAGCGGGCGATACGGCGAACTACAAGATTACAGTGAACAATGCGGGTAATGCGCCAGCACATGAATCTCTGGTGCGTATCTGGGCAGACCCTGCTCTGGGCATACCGGTGATTGCTGCGGCTAGTCTGAATAATCCGGGTGTGGCTGCGGTAGGAGCGCTGGTTGGCGGTTTGCAGTCATGGCTCTATACGTTGCCGACACCGATGACGGTTGCTGCGGCGAATTATGTGTTTGATGTCAGCTTTACGGTAGGGACTGCGGTTCAGCCGGGTCAGGTGCTGTCGGTCAGCTCAGAAGTGGACTGGACTTCGGCAGCAGGCGTGTTGGCGATAGGTCTTGAGCGTGTTGCGCCTGCGGGTATCGGTGTGTGGGATAACTACCGCACCAAAGCTACGGCACAGACGGTTACGGTTGGTGGTGCTGCCAGTTTGACGCATAGCGTTAGCCCTGTGACAGCAGCACCAGGTGAAACGGTGAATTACACGCTGAACTATCAGTTTGCTCAGGGAACGAACAAGCAGGTTCATCTTCTTGAGCAGTTACCTGTAGGCATGGAGTTTGTATCGGCAACGCTGGTTGCGACCAATGCCACGCTTGTCGGTGGCGGTGCGGTGGTATTGCCTGTCACACCTGCTGCGAAGGCGGTAGGGCTTCTCGATTTTGCGTTGGGTGATATTATCAGTACAGCTGCGAACCCGGCTTTGAAGCTGGTGATTACGGCGCGCATTCAGAATATTGCGGCGAATATTAGCGGTAAGGTGCTGACGCCATCGGCGACAGCGACACGCTTGAACAGCGCTGCAGCGGTGACAACAACACAGGCAAATGCGAATCCCGTGGTGACGGTCACGGAGCCTAAAATGGTGCTGGCTCTGGATGGCCCAGCAACATTGGCACTGGGTACACCAGCGGCTTATACGGTTCGCCTTGATAATACTGGTACAAGCGCAGCACATCAGCCGCTGATTCAACTGCAGCTTCCTGCTGGTATGCGCCAAAATGCACCGGCAGCGATTGCTATGATACATCGTGGTGCGACAGCATTGGTGTTGAACACCGATTATACCACCCTTTATGATGCGGTGACTGGTATTCTGAAGATTCAGTTGCTCGCTACAGCCAATGCGCAGCTTGCAGCAGCAGCTGGTATGGATATCACCATGAATCTGGCTGTGGATGCAACATTGGCCAATGGTGCACAGCCTGCTGTGCTAGCCACTGTGACCAGCTATGACTCGGCGGCTGGTGGTGCGGCGACACCACAACAGCGCAACTATGCTGCGGCGCTGGGTAGTGGCACGCTGGGCACTGCCAATGGCGCGGTTGCGGATGATATGAGTGATGATGCCATCACCACAGGTCAGATTCCGACCATATTGATGACCAAATCGGTCAATACGCCGAATCCTGCGCCAGGTGCGGTGCTGCATTATCAGCTTACTTTGGTAAACAGTGGCGCAGCAGCCTTGAATGCAGCAACGCTGACGGATGATATGGATGCCAATATTGCCGCTGGATCGCTGGTCAATGTGGTGCTGGCAGGTGCCACAGGTACGCTGACATCACTACCGACTGGGGGCGCGAATGCGACCGGGCTGATTACGATAAGTAACCTAACAATTGCTGCCAATGCAACGGCGACGATTGACTATGATGTGACACTGCCGACAGTGATGAACTCCGGTGTGGTGATCAGCAATCAAGCCACGCTCAATATGGTTGGCTTTGCGAATCCAAAAGTTTCCGATTCCACCAACCCTGCCGACAACAACACTATTGAGCAGGGTAATGATCCTGCCATTGCCAATGATGATGACCCGACATTGGCGCATGTGGTTTCGAATCCGGGATTGACGGTGAGCAAGAGCGGCACAGATGTTAATGGCGGTACGTTGCTTCCGGGTGATGTGATTCTCTACACGATGGCGATTGCGAATAACGGCAATGAGCATGCTATTCAGGTGTCGCTGTTGGATGCGATACCACCAGGTACGACCTATGTGGCAGCCTCTACAACCATGAATGGTGTGGCAGTTGCCGATGTGGCTGGTACATCCGCACTGGTGAATGGACTGGTGTTGCAGGCTTCTGGCGGAGCAACAGCTGCTGGTAGTCTCAATGTGGGCAGCAGTGCAACAGTTACACTCAAGGTGATGGTGAATGCAGGGCTGGGCAATGGTGCGATGATTAGCAACCAAGCGCGGCTGCTGGCAACCGGTGCAGGTTCCGGTGTGCAGACACCTGTGCTATCCGATGATCCATCAACCCCTGCGACACCTGATCCGGTGGTGATGCCAGTGGGCACTGGTGCTGCGATCTATGCTCAGATGACAGTTATCGATCTTAATGCTGGTGCAGCATTGCTTCCGGGTGAATCAGTGCGCTATACAGTTACGCCGATCAATTATGCAGCGACACCGGTGACGGGTGTGGTGCTTACCATTCCTGCGCCGACAAATGCTAGCTACACAGCGGGCACATTGCGCTATGATCCTGATGGCGTGGGTCCACTTCCAGCAGTATTGCTGACAGATGCTGCTGATGCCGATGCCGCAGATTTTGCGATCACAAAAGCGGGCAATATTACGCTGACGATTGCTTCACTGGTGAAGGGAACAAACCCCGTATTTACATGGGATGCGACAGTTGTACCAACAGCTTTGACCGGTGTGATGTTGATTTCACAGGGTACGATGCAGGGTATTGGTGTCTCTGGTGTGCAGACCGATATGGATGGTAATCCGGGTAATGGCGAGCAGCCAACGACGATTGTGGTCGGTAGCGCTGCCGCACTTTCGGCAACCCATATTGTACGCGATCTTAACGGAGGGACCGTACAGCCGGGTGATCAGCTAGAGTATCTGGTAACCATCCATAACCGTGGTGTTGCAGCGGTGAATTTTGCCAGTGTGCAAGATGCGGTGGCGACACTGTATACAACCTATGTGCCAGCATCGACGCGTGTGAATGGTGCGCTTCAGGCAGATGTGGCAGCGCAATCACCGCTTCCTGCGGGTATGGCTCTGGGTACGATTGCTGCCGGCGGTACGGTGTTGATCAGCTATCGTACGACTGTGAATGCGGCTGTTGCTGCAGGTACAGCGATTGATGATCAGGCGACTGTAACCGGTACCGATGCAGGAACCGCTGCGGCATTAACAGCCCTCGCGGATTCACCGCTCAATGATGGCATTGAGCTTGGCAATAGTCCGAGCGATCCGAATGATGATGATCCGGCGCGGGTGACTGTCGGTGGAGGTGCGAATACAGCCGCAATTTCCGGAGTGGTTTGGAAAGACAATAGCCATGATCGTGTGATTAATGTGGGCGAGCCGGCGCAGGCAAGTTGGACTGTAAATCTTCTGCTTGGTGGGCAGGTGATTGGGACTCAGGTGAGTGATCTGCAGGGGCGCTATCGTTTCTCTGGTTTGAAGCCGGGAACGGGTTATACGATCAGCTTTAAGCATCCGCTTAGTGGTGTGGAGTATGGTACAACCGTAACCACGCAGCCGAAGCGACTGCAGGGGGCGATTGATGGGCTTGGTGCGATTCAAAATATTACTGCTGGTGCAGGCGAGCTGGTGAGCAATCAGAACCTTGCTCTTGACCCAAGTGGCGTGGTGTATGATTCAGTCACACGCTTACCATTGGCTGGTGCGACCATGACACTGACTGGACCTGTTGGATTTAATCCGGCTCTGCATCTGTTGCCAGGTCAGCAGGGGCAGGTCACAGCAATTGATGGTTTTTATCGTTTTGACCTGATTGGTGTGTTCCCTGCAGGTGTTTATACGATTGCAGTAGTGCCGCCAGCTGGCTATGTGCCGACCATGCCTTCGGCGTTGCTGCCACCTTCTGTGGGGCCATTTACGCCGCCGCTATTCCCTGTGCCATTCCCTGTTGTTGCAAGCAATGCGCCACCGGCTGCGGGTACCGCAGCGATTTATTACATGAGCTTTAACCTTGCGCCGGGTGCAAATGGCGTGATCAACAATCATATCGCCGTTGATCCGCTGTTGAGCAATGCGATAGCGATTACCAAGACAACGCCGAAACAAAACGCAGTTGTGGGTGATCTGGTTCCGTATGTGATTACCATGACCAACACGCTTGCGGCACGTTTGACCAACTTGGATCTTATTGATTCGTTGCCGCCGGGCTTTAAGTACGTGCCCGGTTCAGCGCAGCTGGATGGTGTGCCGCTGGAGCCACTGCTGAATGGCCATAGTCTGACTTGGAAAAATCTGGCGTTCACAGCAAACAGCACCCGTGTTTTGAAGCTTCTGACTATTGTTGGTGCAGGTGTCGGTGAAGGGAATTACGTCAATAAAGCGTGGATGAATAATCCGCTGGCTGCTTTCCAAGTGTCGAATTTGGCGACGGCAACAGTCACGATTATTCCGGATGCTGTGATGAGTTGTTCCGATGTGATCGGTCAGGTTTTCTATGATCACAATGCCAATGGTTATCAGGATTCAGGTGATGAAGGTGTGCCTGCGGTGCGGGTGGTGACGACAAGAGGTCTGCTGATCACTACCGATGATCATGGTCGTTATCATGTGCCATGTGCGGATACGCCAAGGCTCAGCTATGGCAGCAACTTTATTGTGAAGTTGGATAAACGAACATTGCCAGGACATGACTATGTGGTGACCAGTGAGAATCCACGTGTGGTGCGTTTGAGCCGAGGTAAGATGGTGCAGGCCAACTTTGGTGTTAGCCGCTTACAGTTGCTGACTCTGACGCTTAATAGCGCTGCCTTTAAACGTGACAGTGCAGTGCTGCAACAGGCAGCAGTAGATCAGGTAAAACCGCTGACAGCACGTTTATTGGCGCACCCTTCACGCTTGCTTGTGCGTTATGAACGCGGTCGAAGAGAGGATGAGAGCTTGATTCTCAGACGTTTGGAGGTGGTGGTGAGTGGTTTGAATGATGCTCTTGATGCCAGTGGGGAGCGTGCGATTGTGGAAATCAAACGTGAAGTGATTACAGCCGGGCGGGAGAAGTGAGTATGAAAATAAAGATCATCACCGCCGCTATCTTATTCTCGAATGTTTTTACGCTGCAGGGGGCATTGGCAGCGCCGGATCCAGGGGTCGCACCGCTCCCTCTATTGGCGGCGAAAGGCTTTCATGTCAGTGAGGATGTGCCTGAGCGTGGCATGCATCTTAATTTTGATAGCCTTGATCACGAACGTAGTTTAAATGTGACGGTATGGCCGGATCGTGGATTGGCGGAATCATCTTTTTTCTTTAAGCCATACAGCAATTATCATAGCTGGATTGTGCGCGCTGAGGTGCGTATTTTTATGCTGGGAGGTGAGACGGAGCGGCCGTTAGAGGTGCTTTCTGTACCTATTCATGCTGATATAGATACGGTCAGTTGGCAGCCTGATTTACCCGGAGAATATAGCTACGCACTGCGTGTTTATGATGCTGACGGTCATTATGATGAAACTGAGCGCTTGCGTTTTTCAGTTAGCCCGCGTGGTCATAAGGTAAGCCCGAAAACAGGCGGCGCGAAGAAGCTCCTTGCCGGTTATGGTGAGAGCCGGTTGTTGCAGCATCATATTGCGCTTTCCGGCGGCAAGCTGCGTTTCTATGGTAGACTTCCTGATGGTGCGGAAGCGATCGCACTCAATGGTATTGATATACCGGTGAATGATGCGGGTGATTACGCCATGCATGAAATTGTACCTGCGGGTAAACAACAGGTGCAGATCGAGATTCGCTATGCTGATGGACATATCGAGAAGTTACAGCGCGATATTACCATTCCGAGCAGTGTCTGGTTTGCGGTTGGCCTTGCTGATATTACAGTAGGTAGACAGGCGGTAACTGGACCGATGGCAGCACTGACTGCGGATACGCAACACTTTTCCGGCAAACGTTATGGTGATGGTCGTTTAACTGGTTATGCGCGGGGACTGTTTAGCAATGGTGTGAAGGTGACGACATCGGTGGATACGCGTGAGCAGCCCTTAAATCGCATATTTAAAGGGCTGAATGCACGTGATCCACGGGCGTTGTTGAGCCATTTGAAGCAGAAGCCGGCCTACAGTACCTATGGTGATGATAGCCATATTGTTGAAGATGCACCGACGCAGGGGAAGTTTTATGTGCGTGTGGAAAAGGATAAAAACAAGCTGCTCTGGGGTGATTTTAAAACCAGCCTGTTGGATACGGAGATGGCACAGGTAGATCGAACCATGTTTGGCGCGCAATTGCACCTTGAGGGCAATAGTCAGACCTCCTTTGGTGAATCGAAGAGTGTGGGTGATCTATTCGGGGCACAACCGAATACAATCAATACACGTGAATCTTTTAGGGGTACAGGTGGCAGCATTTACTTCCTTGGCCATAGTGGCGTAACACAGGGATCCATTCAGGCGCGTATTGAGGTGCGTGCGCGAAACAGTGGGCAAGTGCTTTATGCCAAAGAGTTGCTGCCGGGTGTTGATTATGATGTAGATGCACTACAGGGGCGTGTGTTATTGCATCGCCCGCTTCCTTTTACACCAGATGCAACCTTGATGCCGGGGTTGCCGATTCAGTTGAATAACCGTCCTGATGAGGTGTTTTTGGTTACACGTTATGAGTATATGCCGACACTGATTGGTTTTTCCGATCGTGAAGTTGGTGGTCGTGCCAGTCAGTGGTTGGGTGATCATATTCAAGTTGGCATGACTGCTGATAGCCTGCGTACCGCTTCGGGTGGTGGCAATTACAACTTGCGTGCTACGGATATTCTGTTGCGCTACAAGCCTGCAACATTTCTGAAAGCTGAGTTGGCAGAGAGCCAAGGGCAGCGCAGTGCGGAGACGCTTTCGCTTAATGGTGGCTTTAATGCAGCGGCGCTAACTCAGGGTGTGGGGCAAGGCAAGGCGCGTGGTCGTAGAGTCGAACTGGGAAGCCATCTTCGGGATTTCTTTGATGAGGCACCAGATATTCGGTTGTTTTCATACTTTCAAAATCGTGAGGCGGGATTTTCCGCACCAGGCAAGCAGACACTTAACGCGGTGAATGACTGGGAAACACGCATGGAGCTGCCGCTCAGTGATGATGAGCGAAGTTATCTGAAAGGAAAATTTGGTGTTTGGGACGAGAAGAATGTTCAGCGTAGGCAGTGGGGGCGGTTAGAAGCTGCCACGGATTTGAATCAGCACTGGTTTACTTCGGCGGATCTGTATGGCGAGAAGCTGCGACAAACCGGAGCTTTGGTGGCGGCGAGTGGGCAGGCAGGAAGTCAGCTTGATTTGACGGGAAAACTCGGTTATCGCGACAGCGAAGATAGCAATATTTATGCACTAGCGCGTAGCAGTTTGTATCAGACCAATCAGAAGCTTCGCAATGATGCGGCTGGTGGAGGACTGGAGCTGCGTATCAATGAACGCCTGAAGGTTAGTGGTGAGGCACTGGCAGGGCGATTGGGTCAGGAGGTTCATATTGCCAGTGATTATCAGCTCAATGACAGTTCCAATATCTATCTTGCTTATGCCAATCAGCCAACGACAACGGGTTTTGGTCAGGGTGGGCGCAATAGCAGTTTGACCTCAGGCTTGCGTAGTCGCTTTGCTGGCCACCATTCAGTCTATGCAGAAGAACGTTGGAGCTTGGGATCGCAGGCAGGATTGACACAAGTCTATGGGCTGGACCTAGCGCCTTCGGATGCCTATAGCGTTGGTATTGGTTTTGAACATGGGCGTTTAAGTGGCTTGAATGGTGCAACGATCTTTCATACGGCAGTGAATTTGAATCAGCGTTATCAGGGGCAGGGTTGGAACTGCGGGTTGGCGCTAGAGGGGCGGCGTGATGTGACGGCCATTGACCGGCGTAAAACAGCGGTAGCGCGTTTCAACACGATGTTCCAGCTTGATGATGCATGGCGGTTGCTGGGTAAGATGGATGTCTCTCGCAGTATTGGTGGGCAAGGGGCGTTGTTTGCTGGCAATTTTACCGATGCATCGGTGGCTTTTGCTTATCGCCCGCTGGAGGATAATCGCTGGAATGCTTTGATGGCCTATAACTATTTTGATAACACACCTGCCGCATCGCAGCTTACTGCGGTGGCGACAGCCTTTGATTTTCATCAGCGCAGTCATGTGTTGACAGTGGATGGCGATTATAAGGTGATCAATGGTTGGAAAGTAGGGGCAAAGGTAGCGATACGCTCGGGTGCATTGCAGTATGGACGAAATGGTAACGGTGCATGGTTCCATTCAGTGACACAGCTACTTGTTGCGCGCACGGAAGTGCATGTGGTTGAACGCTGGGATGCACTGTTAGAGTGGCGCACACTGCGCGTGTTGCAGGCCAAAGATACCAAGCGTGGTGGTGTAGTCGGGCTTTATCGTCATATTGGTGGTGCGGTGAAGTTGGGTGGTGGTTATAATTTTACCACCTTTTCAGATAACCTCACCGACTTTAGCAGTAGCAGCCGTGGTTGGTTTATGAATGTGATTGGAAAATTTTAACTTGGGCTAATCAGAGGCAATTGAATCGTTATGGATGCGTTGCATCGCTGTTCACAGGAGTTGCTCTCCATTTTATAATGAGTCTTCATTCAAGTGTGTGAAGTAAAAAATAAAAGTAACTATTCAGCACCCATCATAAAATTGGGTTTATGGGCGTCAAACAGCAT
>CAYPXU010000006.1:0-24905 GCA_964414875.1 uncultured Zetaproteobacteria bacterium
GAGCGCTTAGAAACGCGCGAATTTTTACGCTGGTCCGTGTGTGATTGTGATTAACGTAAACGGCTAGCTATAAATTCTATAGCATCTGCGACATGACTGATTATACATTGCTCGATACCTGTAATGAACATGGAACAACCATGCGCCTACTCCAACGACAAGATGAATTTGCTATACGGGTAGATCATCAAGATGGTGAGTTAATGCATAGCAGTGTACACAATTCAGAAGATGTATTGGCAGAAATTGCCTGCAAACATATTGCCAGTATAGAAAACCCACGTTTGTTGGTGGGTGGTCTGGGTATGGGTTTCACACTTGCCGCAGCACTTAAGCACTCAAAGCAAAGCGCACATATTAGTGTTGCAGAACTAATGCCTGCGGTAGTCCGCTGGAATCGAGGTGCGTTGGGCGCGGTTTCAGGTTATCCAGTTAAAGATAAGCGTGTGGATATTTTGATTCAGGATGTTGGCAAGGTCATGCGCGAGCATAAAAATGAATTTGATGCGATTATGCTTGATGTTGATAATGGCCCTGATGGTTATACCCGTGATAACAATGATAATCTTTATGGTCTTGATGGGTTGGAAATTGCCTACGAAGCCCTCAAACCCAATGGTATTTTAACGGTATGGTCAGCCGATACCGATCAAGCCTTTACGCAACGATTAATGAAGCTTGGTTTTGAAGTAGAAGAGCGCCGCGTTCGCGAGCATACCCAAGAGCGCGGTGCGATTCATACTATTTGGATTGCCGTTCGTTATTAGAAAAAAATATCAATTTATCTTAGAGCTGTCCCAGCTAACTAGAATCATTCTTTGTAACCAACTGTTTTAGCATAGATAATTATTGCTTTGGATTAGAGTAGTTAAAACACCGCTCACACTCCTTTAAATTTTGGCTGCAATGAATGCATAATCAAGTTTATCTATATTGCTACTATAAACAAAACCAGCATATATCTGATTGTAGCTTCCCATTTCACAATGTGTATGCTTAGCTGCTAGTGATGAAGTATTTCGATAAAACCCACCTATGCGACTCAAACGACTAGAATTATCTGGTTTTAAATCATTTGTTGACCCAACCAAAATTGAGTTGGGTAATGGTATCAATGCCATTGTTGGACCAAATGGCTGCGGAAAATCGAATATTGTTGATGCTATTCGCTGGGTGCTGGGTGAGCATTCTGCCCGTCATTTGCGCGGTGGCGTTATGGATGATTTAATCTTTCAAGGCTCGGAAACACGTCCACCTGTTGCTATCTGCGATGTCGAACTCACATTTGCTGTACAACGCGGTAAATTGCCACCCCCTTATCATGATATGGATGAAATTCGTATTCGTCGCCGTTTGGTTCGCGATGGTGGCTCAGATGCCTATATCAACGGGAAAATGGCACGCATCAAAGATATTGTTGATTTATTCCTTGATACAGGTGTTTCAACACGCGCTTATGCCATTGTCGAACAAGGCTCGATTGCACGCATGATTACTGCCAAGCCCGAAGAGCGTCGCCAGCTATTGGAAGAGGCTGCAGGCGTAATGAAATACCGTTCGCGCCGCAAAGAAGCCGAACGCAAAATGCACAGTACACGCCAAAACATGGAGCGTGTTGTAGATTTACTTGAAGAGATTCGCACCCAGTGCCGTAGCCTCAAACAGCAAGCTTCGCGCGCCGAACGTTTTAAAACCATGCAAGATGAATTTGAGCATGCGCAATTCAGAGCTTTGGCAATTCGTTTTCAACAGCAGCAAGAGCAGTTAATCACCTTTCAACAGCAATTTGAGCAAGCCCAACAACATGTTGAAGAAGCAGAGGTAAAACATATTCATGCAGAGCGTTTACTCACCCAAGGTCGGCGTGCAGGGGTGCTGCATGATGAAGAGGTGCAACAAGCGCAAGAGAAGCTGCGCCTGTTTGAACAACAGCGTGCCACCTTACAACAACAAGCCGAGCGCGCTTCTGGAGAACGGCGTTTATTACTTGAGCGAAAACATATGTTGCAACAACGCTTGGATGAAAATGCACTACAGCAAAAACAATTACAAGATGATGTGAACGAGGTTCAAATACAGCTGCGTGAACAAACCGATGATGGCTTACAAAGTCACCATCATGATGCCGAAGCTCAACTCAATGCCGCACAGGAATTATTGCAAGAAGCACGTGAAAAACGCGATGTTTTACTACGTGAGTTAGAACAATTGCGCAGTGCCTTTCAAGACTTGCAACAACGCCAACAACAAGCTGAAAAACATGTGCAACACTTGCTGGATAAACAAACACAGCATCAAGAACAACTACATCAGTTCGCCAACCAACAAAATGAGCTACAACAAACATTGCTAACGGCAGAAATGCAGGCAAAACAAGCCACACAAGCCCAAAAAGATGCTGAAATGGCAATTCATGATGGGCAGCTACGCTTGGAGCAATGTCGCGAACAACAACAACAGGCTTTATCAGAACGGCAACAAACAGAGCAGATCTTGCGCGCCTATAATGGTGAAATACAAGAGCTAAAAGCCCAATTAAAACAACATAATATGCCAGAAGATCTACGCCAGAACATGCGTGAACAAGGCGGCTTATGGGTGGATGAGCATCTTGAGGTAGCTGAAGGTTTGGAGCTGGCAGTGGCGGCTGTATTGCGTGGTCAGGAAGGTGATTTATGCCTACCTCAACAATCAAAGCTGTCCACTTGGAAGGATATATTTCAACAAGCTCAAGATAGCCCTATTGCCATCCATGTGGATGTCTCTGGTTCACATAAAGAAGAAGCACAAAGTTTGGCAGCGCACCTGAGCCTGCCTACCACACACCCTTTATACGCGATATTTTCCCATGCTTCACTTTGTGATGATATTTTTAGCAGCAACATTCCTAAATATGGCTGCTTGGTGAGTCGTGACGGCTGGCGTTTGGAGTCTGATGGTTGGCTTATTCCACCTGCCAAAAGCCAGACTGCCCGACGTTTAGCTCTGCAACGCCGCTTACAACGCTGTAAAACAGAACAAAAAAAAGCAGCGCAATCCATGCAGCAAGCCGAACAAACTGTCGAAAACACCGAAATATCTTTCACAACACAACAGCAACAATGGCAAAGCATTCAGCTAGCAGCCACACAAGCGCAAAGTGAAACACAGGCAGCAGAAGCATTATTACAACGTCTACATGATGAACAAGATAGCTTGTCCATGCGGCATACGCACACACAAAACGATGCAAAAAACACTGCAACAGAGCTGGCTCATTGGCAGCAAGCGTTGACTAGCATTGGAGCCATGGATGAGCAGCAACTAGAGCAAGCTCAACAGGCTTTGGATGCACAGACTTTGCTTCAACAACAATATGAACAGCAATGGCAGCAAGCGCGTTCCTCGCTAGCCCATGCTGATCAAGCCTTGGCTTTGCACAAACAAACCGTCCAAAGCCTTGAGCGCGATCAAAATCGTATGAAACAGGAGCTTGAGCAACTACAACAAAGGCAACAGCTGGATGCACAGCAAGCTGCCAAAACTGAGGCTGATATTGAGGCAAGTCAGGCGCACGCAGACCTTGATATGCAATTGCAACAAGCCCATGAGCATGTGGAAGCCGCACACCGTAATTTAACCGACATGCGCCAACAAGGGCATGCCTTACAAAAGCAGTTGCATCAATATGAACAAGATGAACAAGCCGCGCGCAAAAAGCTGCAACAAGCTGGCGAAAACAAACAACAGACTGAAGTTCGCCAAGCCAGTGAACAAGCGCGTTTGCAAGATTTAAACAATGAAATTGAGCAGCGCTGTCAACTTACCAGCAAACAATTACTCATGAAATATGACAATCTAAACAATGAGGATATCGAACATATTCTTCGCCATTCACATGAGTTAGAAGATCGTTTATCACGTTTTGGACCTGTAAACCTCTTGGCAATTGATGAATTCAAACAAGCTTCTGAACGTGAACAGTTCTTAGCTGAACAAGTCGCCGATTTAGAAAGCAGTTTAAACACGCTACAAGATACAATTAGCCGCATTGACCGTACAACTCGCCAACGTTTTCGAGATACCTTTGAGAAAACCAATACTTATTTCCAACAGACATTCCCACGCTTATTTGGCGGTGGTCGTGCCGAGTTAAAACTGGATTCAGACGATGTACTCACTGCTGGTGTCGAAGTCATTGCCCAGCCACCTGGTAAACGTCTACAAGACATTACGCTGCTCTCTGGCGGAGAAAAAGCACTCACTGCCGTTGCTTTGGTCTTTTCGATTTTCCGCATCAACCCTGCACCGTTCTGTATTCTTGATGAGGTCGATGCACCACTTGATGATGCCAATGTTGGGCGCTTTGCTGATATGATTGCTGAGTTTTGTAAAGATGTGCAATTTCTTGCTATCAGCCACAATAAAATCACCATGCAAAAGGCCGATCAGCTAATTGGTGTTTCTATGCCTGAGCCTGGCGTATCACGCATTGTCAGTGTTGATATGTCAGCTATTCCTGAGTAAGGGCTTGCTAACTGGCTTATTGTATTCCATGCTTAATGATATGAAATATATCATTGTACTTTCGCTTATTTTTATAACACCGGCTTGGGCAGACGAAAAGCTGCAACAAAAAGAAACGCTTATAAGCCTTTCCGCAACATCAAGCATTATCCTTCCCAATGATGAGGCCGTGATAAGTTATCGTATGGAAGCCACAGGCAGAAATGCCAACAAGCTACGAAAAAAGGTCAACAGCATAAGCCAACTTATTCACCAACAATTAAAAGATGAGAAAGCTATCAAACAAACCACATTAAGCCGCCGCATGGAAGTGCTATGGCGCTATGACAAATTGCATAGTCGGCAAGTCCGCGATGGCTGGAAACTGGTGCAAGTGGAGCAACTGGTAAGTACCAATCTTGATGCTGTGCCTGATTGGGTTGATGGCATCGAAAAATCTGGTGCACACCTAAATAATCTAAGCTTTCGTATTTCAGATACATCCATGCAAGCCACACAAAATAACTTACGTTTACAGGCTATCCAAGCCTTTCGTCACAAAGCCGGTACCTTTGCCAAAGCTTTGGATGCAACATCATTTTATATTTTAAATTTACAAACCAGCCACAGGCAGCCTGTATATCATATGAACAGAGCTATGCCTGAAATGGCCATGATGTCAAAGTCAGCTGGTGCTCCTGTGCCAAGTTTAAATGCAGGCGAAGGAAAAATAAGTGTCACCGTATCAGGCAATATTGCCCTGCCGTTTCAATCGTACAGCATAAAATAACAGACAAATAGAAAACATCTCACCCTGTTATAGCTGCGTAAATTTTGGCAAAAATAAAGCCCGCCAAAATAGCGGGCTTTAAGAAAAAACATCATTACAAGGCTATTCTAATTTAAGAAGGCTTGTAACTTCCAATAAGTGATAACCAAACTGGGTTTTTACTGGGCCTTCAACCGAACCTACCTCTGCTGAAAATACCACTGTATCAAATTCAGGAACCATTTGACCAGGCCCAAACTCGCCCAAATCGCCACCTGAACGACCTGATGGGCAGCTTGAATGCTCTTTTGCTAGGTCAGCAAAATTCGCACCACCTTCAATCTGTGCTTTTAATTCGTTACATTTTTCTTCTGTATCCACCAAAATATGGCGTGCGCATGCTCTAGACATATCTACCCCGTTTAAAAATAGTGGTGCGATTATCGGGATTTCACACGATGACGCAACTTTAAGATCCTTTTTACTTACAAAACCTCAAAATCAAGCAGTGCTTTTTTCCAATCTGAGCCATAATGAAAGCCGCCCAAAGCATTGGCTGCAACAACACGGTGACACGGAATAATAATCGGAAACGGGTTGGCTCCCAAAGCTTGCCCCAAAGCACGCGGCGCGGTGTTTAAAGTTTTTGCCAATTCTCCGTAGGTTTTTACCTCACCATATGGAATCGCACATAAACCATGCCTCAATGTGGCTTGAAAGTCAGTCTGGGCAGGGGCTAATGCGGGTAATGGCAATGTTTTCCTTGAAAAGTACGCAGATAACCATGCAGAAATAGGATCATCATGTTGGGCATCATTCATGCCCGAGCACTGCAACGTTAAACCATGACATAAAGCCTCATCCCAATCGTAGTGAATAACACCAAAGGGCGATTGAAAGCTATACATCAATGCTGCACAGTCTTGGAAAACAACTGAATCACTACCACCCCTGCAATAATTAAACTCATACCCAAGATTGCAGGCAAATCAGGAATTTGTTTGTATATAACTGCTGCCACCACAGCCACCAAAACAATGCCGATGCCAGACCAAATCGCATAAGTAATGCCTACAGGAATAGTACGCAACGTTAACGCCATAAAATAAAAAGCAATGCCATAACCCACAACCACCAATATACTTGCTACAAGCTGGGTGAACTCTTGTGATGCTTTGATGGCACTGGTTGCGATTACTTCTGCCACAATCGCAATCGCCAAATAGACATACGCCATATCTCACTCCTTTCAAAACATGATAGAATTTTGTTATATTCTAAACCTTACGTCATTCCCGCAAAGCCACAAATAAAAGCAATGGTTAAGAGTAAACCTAACCCCCTGTCCAAGCTGCGCCGAAGCATCGACCATCAAAAGGATAAGCGCAGTAACACCCTCCCTTTTGATGGTTGTAAGCGAAGGAAACAAGCAGATTACAGGATGGCTTTTTGGTTCATTTTTTACCGCCAAAGAATACCCCCCTGTTTACCACTAAGAAATATTCCACACCAGACCTATTAGATTTGATGACTAAAATACCTTGTATTGCCGCCTTGGACGCATCATGTACATTCCCCACTCTATGATGCATTTTTTCATGAATTTGGATTGGGCTTTATTTTTTTCTGCTGTGATTTCTTCCACCCTACTCCCCGGTGGTTCAGAGGCTTTATTGCTTTATCGCTTGCATGAAGGCGGCAATGCCGTTGCTTTGGTGATGATTGCAACCATCGGCAATGTATTGGGTAGTTTGATTACCTATGGCTTGGGACGATTAGGCAATGAGGCGATTCATAAAAAATGGTTGCATATGGATGATAAGAAAATCGAGCGTGCCGAATCTTGGTTTGGACGTTATGGACAAGTTTCCTTGCTGTTTGCATGGCTACCAATTGTAGGCGATCCATTATGCCTAGTCGCAGGATTACTTCGCAGCCCGCTTCTGTTGTTTATTGTGCTGGTTACTTTAGGAAAATGTGCGCGTTACGCCTTGTTAGTCGGCATTTTTAACTAACGGTAGCCGCAGATGCACACAGATATAAAGCCCTATCAACAGCCCCCCACTCCCTATTCTAGCTGCGCCGAAACGTCAGGTAGCAAAAGAAATAGCGCTGTAACACGCGCCCTTTTTCTGCCTGTAAGTGAAGGAAAAAGCCGATAGCCAGGGCGTTTTCTTTGCTTCCGTTTCTTTGACGGCAAAGAAATGAAGATCCTTATTCCTTGCTAGTAGAGGTATTCAATTGAGCCTTAATCGCTTCATGTATCTTACCAAAATTGCGATTGCCTTTTTGCAACGGAACTTCGTTGATTATCTTCATCCCAAATAATAGTTGGCTGAATACCAAAACTAATCTTTGATAGATTACGCTGTTTCCAACTTTGAATGTAGCTCGAAGATTTAACTTAGATTTTTACCATTAAAGTGGAAAGCCTCACTACCAGACTTTACAACCGTTTTTACTACCCCAAATTCCATCACTATTCCTTTTTCACAAACGGTAATTTCAGCATCCAACCCAATTGATGCGTAGGCTTATCTTGGTATTCAGGTAAACCAATCACGACTTTATCATGCCCAAGTTCAGGTTGTGCGCGGTATGTAGCAAACAGTCTATCCCAAACCGATAAATTAAAGCCATAATTGCTATTGGTTTCCGCTACAATAATTGAGTGATGTACTCTATGCACATCGGGTGTCACCAATAGCAAGCGAATGATTTTATCCAACATATTGGGAAGTCGCACATTACTATGGTTGAACATCGCCATGGCATTGAGTACGATTTCAAAGATGATCACAGCCAATACAGGCACACCCAAAGCAGCTACTGCGGTAATTTTAATAAGCATGGAAATAACAATTTCTACAGGGTGAAAACGCAATCCAGTGGTCACATCAATATCTCTATCGGCATGATGCACTTGGTGCAAACGCCAGAGCATTGGCGCAGCATGGAAAAGTACATGCTGCAAATAAATGATTAAATCCAATGCAATCACAGCAACAATAATCGTGACCACATCCGAAAAGCCCAGCGCAGGCAATACGCCCACACCATGTTGCTCTGCCCACATCGCAGCGCCCACCGCACCTGCTGGCAATAATACCCTTGCCACCAGCGAATCAATCACGATTAAACCCAAATTGGCAGGCCAACGTTTATAACCTTGGGTTAGCTCTCGTTTGGGCGCAAGCACTTGCCAAAGGGACATCACCAGCAATACACCCACAAACATCGATAGCCGTACTATGGATTCTTCTGCCACCGTCGCACTCCTTATATCTTGCCTATCACAGTTATTCTTTTGGTTGCTCAACCTTGCATGTCTTACACGTATTCAACCCGAGTATTGCATACAATGGGCAAAAATTTATCACCGCTGTTAATAGTGGCACCACACCAATCCACGCCCAAACTGGACCGCCCAGTGCCGCCCATGAAATAAGCCCTACACCTACAACCGTGCGTAATATTTTATCAGTACACCCTATATTTGCTTTCATAACCTGCCTCCAGAATGCCATTCAGTAGTCTTATACGCTCAAACCTTACAGTGAAATAATAAACATCTGCGTATTTATCGAACGTTTACATCAAGCTTTTGAATATGTGCCAATGATCGATGAAAATGTTGCCAGCGCCATTGCTTGCCCGGATCCCACTTGCGATCAGGCGCAATATCTTGATGCCCGACAATACGTTGGCGCGTGATATTCGGATAAGCCTGCATCAATACACGGCATAACCGTGCTGTCTCAGTATATTGCGCTTGGGTGAATGCTCGCGTTTCATCACCAATCATTTCAATGCCAATCGCATAATCATTGCAGTTAGGGCGATGCTGCCAAGATGATTCACCAGCATGCCATGCTCTGTCGCCGCAACGCACAAATTGCGTGATTTCCCCATCTCTATCCACCACAAAATGCGCCGAAACTCGCACACCCTTTAAATCGGAAAAACTAGCATGTGCCGTTACATCCAAATCACCTGTGAATAACTGCTCCACATATGTCATAGAAAACTCACCAGCAGGCAAACTGACTGCATGCAATACGATCAAATCAATATCAGCCGAATCAGGGCGAGTATTAAAGTGTGGTGATTCTAAGTGGCGCATGAGGCTATAATGCAACTGAATAGCCTCACATACAAAGGTTTCATGCATTCGGGCTTTATTGTCCACGCAAAGCTAGCCACAATAGCGCCATGAGCACGTCAAGCACAGAATCAAACACACCTTCTCAACATTTATCCTCTGAAGAACGGGCGCGGTGGATGAAAATCGCGACCTATGCTTCAACATCTGTGGCAGCTGTATTGATTACTGCCAAGTTGGTGGCATGGGTTTGGACAGACTCTGTAAGTTTGTTAGCAACCTTGATGGACTCGTGCCTCGATGTAGTTGCATCGTTGATTACACTATTTGCCGTGCGCCATGCTTTAGAGCCAGCCGATCATGAGCATCGCTTTGGACATGGTAAAGCCGAAGCCTTAGCAGGCTTGGCACAGTCCATGTTTATTACGGGTTCGGCATTGTTTTTATTATTGGAAGCATCATCCCGCTTTTTTCATCCGCAAGCCATCGAAGGCTCTAATATTGGTATTGCTGTAATGATCTTTTCCATTATTGCCACACTAGGGCTATTAACACTGCAACGGCATGTTGTACGTAAAACAGGCTCAACAGCCATTGCTGCCGATGCTCTGCATTACAAAAGTGATTTGTATATGAACGCCAGTGTTATTCTTGCTTTGGTGCTTGCGGTATATGGCTGGCAAGGATTTGATGCGGTATTTGGTGTTGGTATTGCTTTTTATATTTTATATAGTGCTTATGAAATCATTCAGCATGCCATGCATGATTTGATGGATCATGAGTTACCCGATGATGAACGCCAACAAATTCGTAAGATTGTATCCCAGCACCCGCAAACCCATGGTATGCATGATTTGCGAACCCGAAAATCTGGAACAACTGTGTTTATTCAATTACATTTAGAATTGGATGATTTCTTGCCATTGATTGAAGCGCATCGCATTTCTGATGAAGTCGAAGCCGCACTGATGAAGACCTATCCGCATGCTGAAATTATCATTCATGAAGATCCAATAAGTGCTGTGAGTATTCCAGAACCATTTAAACGTACAGACAATTCACTCAACGCAGACGCTTAACACCAGATTGTTTTATATGATAAATGCATGATGGTGTGGCATTGAAGGCAACACTTTTTTCACCTGTTAATTGAGCATCAAGCCATGTCGAAAAACGCCAGCACAGCTTGTGGCGCAGCTCCATTGTAGGTTTACCACATCGATTCAGACTACTTGATAACAACAAACCACCACACAGTTTCGCCAAACGCCGACTTTCTAAATCGCTATCCACACGCACCGCCATCGTGCCTTTTTGGTAACAAACGTTGGCATGATTAGGTTTCGCAGCAAACACCAAGGTCACAGCTCCTGGCCAAGATTCTTTCGCCAATTTTCGCAAAGCAGGTGTGATATATCGCGCTTGCAATAATGCGCTAGATGCCGAATCCGCCAACAACAAAAATGGTCCTTTACGTTGCTTAAATCGTTGTAATTTCTTTACCGCAACAGGACAACGCGGGTGTGCGGCAATGCCCGCAACCGTACCTGTTTGATGCGCCAGAAGACCACCCTTCTGCAATACTTTTGCAACACGTAAGGTGGCTAGTTTCCGTTTAATCTTCAGCGAGAATTGCCTCAGCTTGGGCAGCACGATCAGCTTTTAATAACTCAGCCAATCGCTCATCATTTTGCGCCAATATTTGCACTGCCAATAGACCTGCATTTTTTGCTGCATTAATGCCCACAGTCGCTACAGGCAAACCCGGTGGCATCATCACGGTTGAAAGCAGTGCATCTTCGCCCTCCAATGGCCCCGATGAAATCGGTACACCAATCACAGGTTTTACCGTTTTCGAGCAAACCACACCAGCCAAATGCGCTGCCATACCTGCTGCACAAATAAATACCTGACAGCCTGCTTCTTCAGCATCAAAAATAGCATGCAGCGTTGCTTCAGGTGTACGGTGCGCCGAGCGAATCATGGTTTTATACGTCACGCCAAACACGTCCAATACAGCTTCCGTTTTTTGCATGATAGGACGGTCTGATTTACTACCCATCAAAATCAATACGTTAATTGCTTCCATTTTAATTCCCCTCACGTTGAACAGCACGATAGCCAATATCTTTACGGTAAAAACCGCCCTGCCAATCAAGCTTTTCTAAAGCATTATAAACGGATGTTTGTGCCTCTGCGACACTATCTGCCAATGCTGTTACACCCAAAACACGGCCGCCATTATTGACAATCACACCGTCTTTTTCAGCCGTGCCAGCATGAAATACTGTTGCGCCTGCTGCTTCTACAGCATCAAGCCCACCAATCACCTGGTCTTTTTCAAAGCTGGCAGGGTAACCACCTGAGACTACTACCACACACAAAGCTTTGCGATCATCCCATTCTAATTTCATACCATCCAAACGCTTTTCAGCCGCCGCAAGCAATACGTCGCCCAAATCAGACTTTAAGCGTGACATCAAAGGCTGGCATTCTGGATCACCAAAACGCACATTAAATTCCAATGTTTTCAAGCCATTCTTGGTCAGCATCACGCCGGCATACAGTGTGCCGATAAACTCTGCACCACGGGCTTTAAGAGCGGCAATCGTGGGGCGTGCAATGGTTTCCAAGACTTCTTGCTCAATCGCTGGCGTAACACATGGTGCAGGTGAATAAGCACCCATACCACCTGTATTCGGCCCTAAATCACCATCAAGCAGGGCCTTATGATCTTGTGAAGAAGCAAGCGGAAGAATCGTATCACCTGATACAAGAAACAAACATGATGCTTCTTCGCCCTCTAAAAACTCCTCAATCACCACTTGCGAACCGGCTTCACCAAACGAGTTGCCCGAAAGCATATCACGCGCCGCATCCACCGCTTCATCCACGCTTTGTGCCACAATCACGCCTTTACCTGCCGCCAAACCAGAAGCTTTAACCACAATTGGTGCGCCCCAAGCACGAATCAAGGCTTCAGCTTTATCCGCATCAGTATGTGTTTCAAATTTTGCGGTCGGCACACCTGCTTCATCCATCAAAGCCTTGGAGAATGATTTACTGCCCTCAAGCTCTGCTGCTGCTGCGTCAGGGCCATACACTGCAAAGCCCTCGGCACGAAGTTGATTTGCCAAACCTTTCACCAAAACCACTTCAGGGCCAATGACCACCAATCGCGGCTGCTCATCACGTGCCAATGCCATCAAGCCATCAACATCTTCTGCCCCAACATTCATACAACGCGCATCGTTGGCAATACCAGGGTTACCCGGTGCACACACCACTTCAGACACTGATGCCGAGCGTTTTAATTTCCAACACAATGCATGTTCGCGACCACCGCCACCAACCACTAAAACTTTCATATTATTTCCTTTTTAAAAGACTTACAAAATTGCCAAAACAGATTCAGGTGGGCGGCCAACCGCTGCCTTATCACCATTCACAACAACAGGGCGCTCAATCATGCGTGGGTATTTCACCATTAAAGCAATCGCTTCTGCACGGCTTAAATCTTTGCCCTTAATATGTTCTTTGTACTCATCTTCGCCCTTACGCATCAAATCCGCAGGCTCCATACCCAGCTTGCTTAAAATTGCATCCATTTCACTTTCAGAAGGTGCTGTATCCAAATATTCAATAATTTCAGGTGCAATGCCCTTTTCTTGAATCAATGCCAAGGTCGCCCTTGATTTGGAACAGCGTGGATTATGATAGATAACAATCGCCATGAAAAACTCCCGTATGCAAAGAAGCCGTAACATTAGCAGTAACCTTTTCATTCCGCTAAAGATTTTAAACCTAACTGCTGCGATACCTTGTCAGGCTCACGCAATTGAGAAATAGCCCGTAACATCACATCACCATGCCATGCGCCCGTATTTACTGCGTTATATAAAAATGTTTCTAGATCCAACAAAGCTTTATCTAAATCTTCTGTATAGCCTTTTAATTGCCCCAAATAAATAATAGATGAATCATGAAAAAACAGCCTTGCCCATTGCGGAAATAGCTGCTCAACCTGCTTGGATTGGTTTTTCTTACACGCTAATTCAAGCTGTTTTCGTAGAACTTTGAGCGATACGGTTGATTCAACTTGCTCATCATCAAACACAGTTTGTTTGCTTTTCGCTGGTGATTTCCACCACAGCAATAGTGTCATAACCCAAGCTATCACAAAGAAGGCAGTGAGAGCTTGCCATAACACAAGTTTTACTTGCCCATCATCATGCTGCTCGGCAGCAATGGGAGACATTGATTGTGCTGGCTTGTCTGTACTCTGCGACAAGCTTGGCGCAACAGGTGATGCTGTGGCTACAGCCTGATTGTCAGCTGGCAGCACTGTAATCATACGCTGCAACACTTCGGATTTATGTACAATTTGTGTTGCGGTGTCCCACCATGCGATGGATACCGCTGGCAAACTTAGATCACCAGCTTGGGTCGGAATCATGGCTACTTTTTCACGGCGAATGCCAACAAGTCCATGCTCTCCCAGCTCGGTACTTAATTCGGGCTTATCAGGATATAATTTAAAGCCTGCTAGCGAGCTATGCGTAAAAATCGCTGGTAATTGCTCTGCTGTTAAACCTTCGGCACGGATTTCCACCGTGCGTGTGAACGGCTCGCCAACTTTTAAATGTGCCTCAGCATCTGTTGGTATTTCACGAATAGTCACACTTTTAGCTGGTAACCATGGTTGATTTTTTAGCCATACTTTAGGGGCGGGTCTAACCATAATATCCAATGGTTTGGATGTTATCCGCAAGGTACGCCCAGCTTGATTAAACATGCTGCGCTGGCTCACAACCTGCCCTGTAAACTGTAAGGCAGGCACATGCAATACGCCGCTTTGCTCTGGAAAAATGGCATAACGGCGTTCTGTTACAACAAATCGGCGTTGATCACGCACTGTTTCATAACTCTTATCGTCGCCCATTTTCTTAATGATCGCGTGCGGCACATCAACTTCCGTCAGTTGTGCTTGAACAAGGTTCACAGCGCGAAATAATTTTACCGTCAACAGCAGCTCAGCTTGCACATACACATCTTGAGAGTTTGCACTCACTTCTAAATAAATATCTTTAGGCTCTGCCAAGCCTGATTGGAATGATTGCTCTGCTAAGACCTGCAAATGTAACGGCTGAGTACTGACATTACCCAAAGAAATAGCTGGAATGACTAAATCTCCCTTTCGCTTGGGCATTAGGTTAATCGTCCACGATTTACTGCGACTCATATGACCATTGATCAAACTATAATTGCTACTTTGGCTTTGATTTAAAATATCAAAATCATTATTTAGCACGCTTAAATCAGGATCTTTATCAGCACTGCCATCCACACGAATCTGCAACAGTACAGATTCACCCCACGATGCAATCGAGCGATCCAAGGATGCTGTTGCACTCTCTGCCATCACCCATTGCGGTAATAGACACAAGCATAAAACCACCATCGCATATCGCATCATATTTCTTACCATGCCTTACCATCCTGTGCAGAAGAACCGCCGCCCTGCTGTTGATATTGATAGAGAAATTTACGCCGCAACAAACCGCCTGGATCATCAGGGATACGGCGCAAGTTTTGTTCAAAAACCTGTTGTGCTTCAATATTCTTCATGTCTTCTTCCGTACGCTTATTTTGCTGTGCTTTTTCTTTCAGCTGTTGGGCACTCGGCTTGGTTTTTTGCATATCCTTTCCAGCATTTTTTTTGTTTTGTGCTGATTTGGACTTTTCTGATTTAGATGATTGTTCTGACTGTGCTTTATCCTGCGACTGTTTCTTAGATTGCTGAGCCTTTGATCGGTCATCCTTATTTTTCTGCTTTGGCATACCTTGCTTCGCAGTATCTTTGCCTAACTTAGAATCGCCCTGCTTGTTTTGATTCGAATCTTGTTGTTTCTTTTCATTTGAGCTTTGTTGCTTGGATTGTTTTTTGTTCGATGTTTGTTTATTCGACTTCTTCTTTTGCTCTTTCTTCATTTTCTCAAGCAATAACTTATTCGCTTGTGCATCCTTATGTTTTGGATTTTCTTTTAACGCAGCATTATATGCGGCAATCGCTGCATCCAACTTTCCTAACTGAGCAAGCGCATTACCTTTATTATACCAATCATCACTACTCGGATCTGAAACCTTCTCAAAATCGTTCACCACAGCTTGATAATTTTTATCACGATAATGCGCCACCATACGCCATTCTGGGTTTTCAAAAGTTTCTGCTGCTTTTTTATATGTTTTTTGCTGCATCAAAGCTTCACCCTGATGATTCTTCGTATGCCACATATCATCCCAGCTACTGGCTTCAACGGGGTTTACCTGTAGCCCAAAACACAATACAACCACCAGCAGACCTCGCCGAAAACCAAGCAAAGCCAAGGGAATCAACAGCAGTAATAACCAAACCCCTTGCTCACGCCAAACATCATATTGCGTGCTTGTTTCCTTGCTCGCCGTATCATTCACCTGATCCATAAGTGATGGATTCAAACGCGCCAAAATTGGTGAAATATCCCCATTATCCAACGATAAAGCATGATACACACCACCACCCAAGCTTGCCACATGCTGCAATCGAGCCACATTCAATTTGGCAATGGCGATATTGCCATCTCCATCCGTTAAAAATCCGCCATCAGACTTACCAATCGGCGCACCTTCCTTTGTACCCACAGCAATCACATTTACATGATGTCCTGCTGCCGTAAATTTCTTCAGCATGGCATCACTTACATCGTCTGAATCGGTCAAAAAAAGCAATTCGCCATGCTTAATCGAGGCTTGTTGTAATAATGCCATCGCCTTCTGCATCGCCGCATCCAGCATACCACCCTGCTTGGGCATAATATCTGTCGTTAAACCATCCAACTGCGATAAAATCGTATCCGTATCATCGGTTAACGGTGTCACCACATAGGCTGTTCCAGCAAAGGCAATCAAGGCAGTTTGCCCATCTTTTTGCAGACTCAACACGTCTCGTAATTTTTGTTTAGCACGTACCAAGCGACTGGGTTTAACATCTCCCGCATCCATCGAACGCGATAAGTCCAATGCCACGACCAATGCTGATGCTTCACGATAGATCGCTTGTGGTTGTTTTTGCCAAACAGGTCCTGCCAAGGCTGTGATTGCCAATAATCCAGCCAATCCAAGCATCCACATAGATGAAGAGCTCGCCTTGCTTGGCTCACCGACTTGCAAATAATCCAGAAGTTCAGGCGAGCATAATGTTGCCCATGAACCATCTTTATTTTGACCTTTTTTCAAAAGATAAATGATAAAAACAAGAACAAATATCAATAATAATGCAGAAGGTCGCAAAAAATGAAATTGGCTTAAGAACATCTGCATTACACACGCCTCCCATACAAGAGCAAAACAAGACATGCAAAAAACATCGCCATAGCCAATGGATAGACCAACAAAGCTTGTACAGGGCGAAACATCTGGGCATCAGCAGCAATAGGTTCAAGTTTATCAATCAAGGCATAAATATTCTTTAGCTCATCGCTATCATGGGCACGAAAATATTGCCCACCAGTCTGTTCGGCAATGGACTTTAACATGGCTTCATCCAAATCTTTGGAAGGGTTCACCGTTTGCGAGCCAAAGAAGGATTCCACCTTCATTTGTGAAGCTCCGAGACCAATGGTATGAATTTTCAGACCTATTTTCTTCGCCATCGCCACCGCTTCTTCGGGTGCAAGTGCACCTGCGGTATTCACCCCATCAGTAAGTAAAATCAACACCAACTGCGAAATATTCTTTTTATCTTTCAAACGTTTGACTGCTAGACCGATCGCATCACCGATGGCGGTCTTTTTACCTGCCAAACCAATAGCGGATTCTTGTAAAAAGCTATGAACCGTCACCCGATCAAAGGTTAGTGGCGCTTGCAAATAAGCTTGTGAGCCAAATAAAATAAGCCCCAAACGATCACCTTCTCGGCGCTGAATAAAATCACCCGCAATGGCTTTGGTTGCCGTTAAACGATCCACTTGCTGACCATGCAATGTAAAGTCCTGAATTTGCATACTGCCCGATAAATCCACTGCTAACATCACATCACGCCCACTGCGCGATACCTCCACTGGATCACCCAGCCATTGCGGACGCGCCACAGCAATGATAAGGAAAACCCAAGCCAAAGTCGCCAGCCATAACAACCATGGTTGTGAATTTTTTTCAGCATCGTTGCCCGCATTATTATCATACAACTCATACGCAAATGGGATATATAAACCTGCTTGCTGATGGCGCTGGACAGTAGACATAAAACGGCGCACGAGCCAAGGCAGGGGTAACAATAAGAGCATCCAAATCCACACAAACTCAAACATGATCTTTTACCACTTTAGCCGCCCATTTTTCACTTAAATCAAGCAGATTTTTAATACTTAATTGCATGTTATTATCTATTTCTTGCTGATATGCGCCATATTTCAATAAACTAGCATTAACTGCATGCGAAAAGCCTTGGGCTGGCTTTGCCTCACCCCATTGACTATCAAGAAAATCAAGCCAAGCATCCTCAATCAGCCCAGCACTGGTTTCACGCTCAAACACCGTAATCGATACGCGCCGCATAAAGCTTGAAATTGCCGCCAATAATACCAGCCCATCATGGCTTGCCTCATAAGC
Organism: uncultured Zetaproteobacteria bacterium; assembly: GCA_964414875.1. Taxonomy (GTDB): domain Bacteria; phylum Pseudomonadota; class Zetaproteobacteria; order Mariprofundales; family Mariprofundaceae. The sequence continues at coordinate 18,006 of CAYPXU010000006.1, forward strand.
ATTACGCATGACGGTAAGTTCGGCTTGTATATCTGCTTTTAATGCATTGCGCACCTTGCGTTGATGATTCCAAGCCTGCAGTGATTGCCAATTCGCCCATAAAACAATACCCAGCAGTGCCAATACCCCCAGCAACAGCAACCAACCCCAAGCTAGATGCCACCATGATTCAGGCGCAGGCATATGAATATCTTTCAGTGATGCTAGAGATGGGTGCATTAAAAATGCCTCTGTATAAATAATCTATCGTTGTGATGCTTGGATTTCAGCATACCTGCCTGCTGATCCAAAGAATAGCTGTATAATGTAATCATTTTAGCCAGACCTGAGTGCGAATTTTCTCTGCTACATCATCCGTTGTATGCAATGCAATATGTTGAATACCATGCTGATTCTGCAAACACAAAAGCATGTTCATACGCTGCTCAAACAAAGCCTTCATACGTTGTTGTAAAGCATGATTGGCGTAACACATTCGGTACGACTCACCATCAAACACAGGGTATGCTCCATCACTAGGGAAATTAGCTTCAACACCATCACTTACCGATAGCAAGACCACATCATTATGCCGCGCTAATTGCGCTAAATTAGAGACACTCACATCATTCAAGCCGCGAAAGTCACTCAACATATAAATTAAACTTCCCGGTCTGCTTACCCGTCGCAAACGCGCTGTCGCTTCTGCCAAAGCATGATTGTTCGTTGCGACGACCTGCTTGGCTGCATGAATATCCCATGCCTTGGCATGCATACAGGCATGGAGCCATTTCAACACACCATTGCGACCACGCGCAGGTTTAATTTCTTGATGTTCATCATCAGAAAATAATAAACCTCCCAAGCGATCGCCTTGCGCCACACCATGCCATGCCAATAATGCGGCAGCTTGTGTCGCTAAAATAGATTTTAACACGCCTTGGGTGGCAAAAAACATGGGGGCGCGATAATCCACACACATCAATACAGGTCGCTCCCGCTCTTCACGAAAGATTTTGGTATGGGTCACGCCTTTGCGCGCTGTCACCTTCCAATCAATGCTAGAAACCTCATCGCCAGCTTGATACACACGTACTTCATCAAACTCCATACCTCGCCCACGTAAACGGGATAAATGCGCACCGCTTAATGTCGAACGAATATATTTACGTCGCACAGCAAGGTCGCCTGCCTGTTGCTGCATGGAAATAAGCTGCTGTAAATCAAGTTCTGTTGCTTGAGTCATGACTGCGCCCTTACGGTACTGCCACCTGCGCAATCAGCTGATGAATCACATCATCGCTGTTCAAACCAGCTGCTTCTGCCTCATAATTTAACAGTAACCGATGCCGCAAGACATCAAATGCCATGCTCTGAATATCTTCAGGTGTCACAAAATCACGCCCAGCCAGCCATGCATGGGCTCTGGCACAACGATCCAAGGCAATCGTTGCACGTGGGCTTGCACCATATTGCAAATGTTTGACCACACCTGTGCTGGTGTGATTGCAACGCGTCGCCATCACCAACTGCACCAAATAATCTTCCAAAGTATCTGCCATATGCAAATTCAAGACTTCCTGACGCGCTTGCATCAGTACTTCTTGCGTGAGAATAAGCTCTTGCTTATCCGCATCTGACGAAATATCTGCCTCCTGCCGTGATAAACGCAAAATATCACGTTCAGCATCGGCATTCGGATAATCAATGGTCACATGCAATAAGAACCTATCCAATTGCGCTTCCGGAAGTGGATATGTGCCCTCTTGCTCAATCGGATTTTGCGTTGCCATCACCAAAAATAAATCAGGTAAAGGATAACTCACACTACCTACCGTAATTTGACGTTCTGCCATCGCTTCAAGCAATGCCGATTGTACCTTGGCAGGTGCACGGTTGATTTCATCTGCCAATAATAAGTTATGAAATAATGGACCTTTCTGAAAATGAAAGCTGCCATCTTGCGGGCGATAAATTTCTATGCCCGTCAAATCTGACGGTAGTAAGTCAGGGGTGAATTGCACACGATGAAAGTCACCTTCAATGCCATCGCTAAGCACTTTAATAGCACGTGTCTTGGCAAGCCCTGGCGCACCTTCCACCAACAAGTGTCCATCCGCTAAAATTGCCACCAAAAGACGGTTTGCCAAATGTGATTGACCAATGATTTTTTGTTCAATTTGTGTTTGCAATGCTTCAAACACTGAAAATGTATGCATGTGTATCTCCGATTAAAACTTATAAAATCGGCAGCGGAATTTATGCCTTCAAAATATGTGTTTCAAGTAGTTTTTTATGAAAATTCCTTCATCATTAACATATTCACTCAATATCTTATAAAATCTGCAACGCAGCATATTTCAACATCAATCGTTTCAAACCAACTCTTTCAAACTCCACAGAAACGCGTGTTGCATCACCATTGCCTTCAAGCTCTAAAATAACACCATCACCAAAACTTGGGTGTGAAACAGAGCTGCCAATATCTAGTCCAGAGTCATGGCTTATACTTAACGTAGAGGGCTTCGCTAAGGGTTTATCCCGATGCAATACATCCGCATCCAAATCCTTAATAAACTGGCTTGGCATTGGGAAATGCATATCGCCAAATACGCGCCGCTGCCTTGCTGAAGTCATCAGCAAGGCATTTTCAGCCCGTGTTACACCGACATACAACAAACGACGTTCTTCATCCGTATTGCCTTCATCAAGCGAGCGTTGATGTGGCAACAAACCCTCTTCCACACCTGCCAAGACCACCGTATCAAACTCCAAGCCTTTGGCGCGATGCAAACTCATCAAGTTTATTTTTGGTATGTCCGCATCATCATCGTTTTCTTCACCTGATTGCAGCAATGCCGCTCTATCCATAAATTCAATGGGCGTAACTTCTTCCTGCATGGTAATTTCAATATAATTTTGCAAAGTACGAATATTTTCAAGGCGTGATTCGGCTTCCAACTCACCGAATGATTGTAGGCTATCAATGTATGTCGTTTGCTCTAAAATCGCCATCAGTCCTCGGTCAGGCATAGCTTCTAAACCATCCCGAAGGCGCACAATAAGCTCTGCCAAAGGCTGTAATTTTTTAGCCGCTCCTTCAGCATGACCTGCTGCCACAACATCCAACCATTCATGCGCACGCATACCCGAAGCTGCCAATTGCGCAGCAATCTGCTCCTGCCCTTTAATGCCAATACCGCGCTTGGGTTTGTTCACAATACGTAAAACATGCATGGCATCGGCACAACGATTGATAATCGCCCAGAAACTCAATGCGTCTTTAATTTCCAAGCGTTCAAAAAATCCTACACCACCAATAATTTGATAGGGCATATCTTCTTGGCGTAAAATTTGTTCCAATGCCAAAGATTGGCGATTGGAGCGATACAATACCGCCATATTATCCCAAGCAATACCTTGGTCTCGTCGTTTTTGTAAAAAACGTGCCACTTGCCGTGATTCATCATACTCATCATTGCATACTTTCCATGCGGGTTTCAAACCATCTTCACGGGTTGGCTTTAATACTTTCTCATGACGTTCACTATTATCGGAAATAATGGCATTGGCGAGTTTGAGAATCGATGCTGTGGAGCGATAATTTTCTTCCAAACGGTGAATCCCCACCGTGGAACCCTGCCAAATATTTTCAAAATCAAGAATATGACGCACATCCGCACCACGCCAACCATAAATCGACTGATCATCATCACCGACTACTGTTAGATTTTTATGCTCACTACAGAGCAAGGTCAGCCATTCATGTTGCACTGGGTTGGTATCTTGGTATTCATCGACCAGCACATGATCAAAACGGCTGCGCAATGCCACGGCAATATCGGGTATTTCACGCAACAAGCGTACTGTATTTACAATCAAATCCGAAAAATCCATACGCTCTAATTGTTTGAGTTGGCTTTGATACTCGACATACAGCTCGCGTAAATCAATACCACTCCACATTTGTGAATCAACTTGATCAGGCAATAAACCAGCATGTTTGCAATGCTCAATCCAGCCAATTAAATAAGATGGATGCAAACGCTCACTGGCAATATTACGCGCCTTTAAAATACGCTTAACCAAGGCTCGTTGATCATCCGAATCAATGACTTGAAATGATTTGGGATAACCCAGAGCATCGGCATAACGACGCAAGAAGCGTAAGGACAGCGCATGGAATGTGCCCGAAACAACACCTCCGCCGCCATCGCCAATCAAATCAGATAAACGTGTTTTAAGCTCCGCTGCTGCTTTGTTGGTAAACGTCACAGCCAAAATACGGTGGGGTGCGATGCCATGGGCTGCAATCAAATGTCCGATACGATGTACAACCGTACGCGTCTTTCCTGAGCCAGCTCCTGCTAGAATAAGTTGTGGACCATCACCAGCTTCAACAGCTTGTTGTTGCGCAGGGTTTAAATCAAACATGGCTATGGTCGTCCACTTTCTCACCATGTTTTACAATGAGTTTATGGTACTTTGAAAACACTGCATTGCGCGATAGAATACCAAGGACTTTGCGCGGATTATCCGCTGCAACAACAGGCATTTGTTCAAATTCAACACGATCCAATAAGGTTACGGCATTCAATAAGTTGTCATTTTCAGAAATCGTAAGAACTTTGCGATTGGCAATTTCTGATGCGACAACAACCTGATCCAGCGTGGCATCCAACAACCATTCCTGCAAATCAGCAAACGTAATAATACCGACCATTAAACCATCATCATCCACAACCTGTACGCAGCCTTTACCCGACTTCACATAGACTTCTTTCAGCTCTGCCAAGCGTGCATGCTCTGATATTTTAGGAATAGACCTCCAAGGAATTCGACTGACTGGTACCGCACGCATCCATGATCGCTCTAAGCCCCAGCCTGTTTCAATGCCCCGCTCTTCCAGTGATTCAGTTACCGCAGAGTCTTCCCCAAAAACACGTTTTACCAAGGCTGCAATCACGCATGCTGCCATCAAAGGCATCATAATTTGATAGTTTCCTGAAAGCTCAAAGACCATCAAAATAGAACTCATCGGGGCTTGCAACATCGCTGCCATCATCGCTGCACATGCTACCAAAGCATAAGCTCCATAACTTTCTGACATTTCTGGAAATATACTGTGCGCGATCAAACCAAAAAATGCTCCCGCAACCACACCCATAAATAATGATGGTCCAATCATACCGCCACCAAATCCCGCCCCCGAACAAATAACGCTTACCAACGCTTTAAATACCAAAAGAAGTCCTAAAAATAGTAGTGTCGGTAACAGCATGCCCTGAATGCTCGGGTTAATATTCTCCAACAAGATGCTTTCCACCGTGCCATAACCAATCGACATAACTTCTGGCATAATCAAAGCACAGCAGCCTAAAATAAAACCCGCAATAGCAGGTCGAAAAACAGGGTTGGAAACATATTTTTCAAAAAAGTGACGTGATTTTGGTAGTGCCTTCAACACGATCGCCGCAATTAGTCCGCAAAAAACACCCAACACCATATATGCAGGTATTTCCCAACTAGAAACCAGTGTAAAATCAGGAATTGAGAACATCGTATTATTGCCCAAGTGTGCACGGGTAATGACCGTTGCAATGACCGCTGCAAGCACAATCGGTGTAAATGTTGCAATGGCATAATCGGTTAAAATCACTTCCAAAGCAAAAAGAACACCTGCAATGGGCGCATTAAAGGCTGCTGCAATACCCGCAGCCACACCGCAACCCACAAGTGTTCGCATCTGCTTTTCACTGAGTCCAAAAAACTTGCCCAATTGTGCTGCTAAAGCGGCTCCAAGCGCTACTGTTGGTGCTTCTCGCCCCATCGAGGCGCCACTACCAACCGAAATAACATTACTGGTAAGTTCAGCAAACATTTTACGCCCGCTAATGCGCCCACTACGCTCCGATAATGCTTCTAACACCCCAGGAATAACACGCGCTTCACCTTTTGGAATCCAATAATGGTTAATCAAGCCCACCAATAAGCCACCAGAGACGGGTGCGACAAGAAACATATACCATGGAATACTTTGCAAAGCTGCGGACCACGTTGCCTCACCCGTCCACAACATCGATATCCATTCAATACCAAAACGCAATACCAATGCACCATAACCCGCTAACGTGCCAACAAACAATGCCAAAATACCCAAGTAAAAGTGCTCATTTGTCACTTTCCACTGATTCACACGGTAATAAAAGGCTTTCAACATGCCGTGATAGTAACAAAGCAGGCTTTAGCCTCAAACATATCTTTTGATTAAGCAGATAATTTCTGGCTATGCGCGTTACAATTCATAGGCTTTGTGGCGCGGAGTGGTTCGGGTAATCGCGGTATGTTTGATGCATATCGAGGAAAGTCCGGGCTGCATAGAGCAGGATGCTGGATAACGTCCAGTGGGGGAAACCCTAGGAAAGTGCCACAGAGACTAGACCGCCATCGCTTGCGATGGTCAGGGTGAAAAGGTGCGGTAAGAGCGCACCGCTGTATTCGGTAACGCGTACAGGCGTAGGTAAACCCCATCCGCAGCAAGGCCAAATAGGGAGTCGTTAAGCGTGGCTCGCGCGTGGCTTCGGGTAGGCTGCTTGAGGCTGCCAGTAATGGTATGTCCAGAGGAATGATTACCACCATATTTCTTGAAATAATGGTACAGAACCCGGCTTATAGAACCACTTCGCACTTTTTCCTAAAAATCTTCACCTGTTTCTGACATACTGCGCATCATTCCAAACACATGAACCAAATCATCATGTGAATCGAGGTACAGAACATGCCAGCCCAACATTTGACGGATGACCTTCGCATCGTCGGCATCAAAGAAGTCGTATCACCAGCATTGGTTCATGCTGAACATCCTATCAGTGATACCGCTGCATCCACCGTCACAACTGCACGTAAGAATATTCACAATAT
>CAYPXU010000007.1:0-24281 GCA_964414875.1 uncultured Zetaproteobacteria bacterium
GGGCGGCCTTGGGTCGCCCTTTTTTTTGTTTTGGGTACTATGTCGCCCTGACGGTGGCGCAACCGTCTATTGTTTCGTGTCAGGGAGAGAGCATGTCTAAGACGTTGTTTGAAAAAGTTTGGCAACAGCATGTGGTGAAGGCCAATGATGATGGCTCCGTATTATTGTATATTGATCGTCAACTGGTGCATGAAGTAACCAGCCCACAAGCTTTTGAAGGTTTGAGAGTTGCGGGGCGTAAGCCTTGGCGAGTAAGTGCATCGATTGCAACACCTGATCATAATGTGCCAACGACAGGTTTAGAGTTTGGTATTACGGATCCTGTGGCAAGAACACAGGTCGAAGCGTTGGATGCGAACTGTAAAGAATTTGGTATCACTGAATTTGCAATGGGCGATATTCGCCAAGGTATTGTGCATGTGGTTGGGCCTGAACAAGGTCTAGTCTTGCCTGGCATGACTGTGGTGTGTGGTGATTCACACACATCCACGCATGGTGCCTTGGGTGCGATTGCTATGGGTATTGGCACTTCAGAGGTGGAGCATGTACTTGCTACCCAAACGCTTATTCAAAAGAAACCGAAAGTCATGCGTATTTCCGTGGATGGTGATTTGCCTGAATGTATTACAGGCAAGGATGTTGCTTTGTATATTATTGGTGAGATTGGCACGGCTGGCGGCACAGGTTATGCCATTGAATTTGCTGGCTCGGCGATTCGTTCATTGAGCATGGAAGGGCGCATGAGTCTTTGTAATATGACCATTGAGGCTGGCGCACGTTGTGGCATGGTGGCGGTGGATGATGTGACCATTGATTATGTGAAAGGTCGCCCATCAACGCCGACTGGTGATGTGTGGACTCAAGCGGAAGCAGCATGGCGCGAATTGTATTCAGATGATAATGCCGTATTTGATAAAGAATTAAATTTTAATGCTGCTGATATTGTGCCGCAGGTGACATGGGGAACCAGCCCTGAAATGGTTGTGCCGATTACAGGTTCAACACCTGCTTTGGCAGATGCCAAAGATGATGTGCAGCGTGAAGGTTGGACACGGGCATTTGAATATATGGGTTTGCAAGAAAACACACCTATGTCAGATATTTTGATTGATAAAGTGTTTATCGGCTCGTGTACCAATGCACGTATCGAAGATTTCCGTGCAGCAGCGGCAATTGCCAAAGGCCATAAGGTTGCGGCTAATGTGAAGTTGGCAATGGTGGTTCCTGGTTCTGGCTTGGTGAAAAAACAAGCTGAAGAAGAGGGGCTGGATGTAATTTTTAAAGCGGCAGGTTTTGAATGGCGTGAGCCAGGCTGTTCAATGTGTTTGGCGATGAATGCCGATCGTTTGAGTGCAGGCGAGCGTTGTGCTTCTACATCCAATCGTAATTTTGAAGGGCGTCAGGGTGCGGGTGGACGCACGCACTTGCTAAGCCCTGCTATGGCAGCGGCAGCGGCGATTAAAGGACATTTTGTTGATGTGCGGGGTTGGACAAGCAAGGTTGGTGAATAAATTGGAGCAGCTTAAAGTAGTAGAAGACAAAATTTATGTCTAAACATTTTGATGTGATTATTATAGGCAGTGGTCCTGCAGGATCTGTGGCAGCTATTGAAACGTCTAAACGAGGTTTATCGACGGCTTTGATAGAAAAAGAGCAACTTCCACGTCGAAAAGTGTGTGCAGGCGGTTTAGTGAAGCGTGCGGCTGCATTAATTCCTGTTGATATTAAGTATCCAATTCAATTTCGTTGTCATGAAATTGGTTTGGTTATTAGTGATGCTAACATGAGCTTTGAACGGCAAAAGTGCCAAAACTTGGTTACGATGGTTTGTCGAAGCGATTTTGATTATGCACTTGTAGAGCATGCAGTAAGTCATAACGCAGAGCTTATTGATGACTGTAAGATTAGCGTAATCCTAGATCAAGAAGACCAAAATCATATTCAGACAAATAAAGGAAATTTTAGTTGCTCGTATTTAATTTTTGCTGATGGTGCAAATGCTTATTTAAGCAATAAATTCTGGAAAGATAATCGAGATATTGCTCCTTCCGTGGAAGTTGATGTATATTTACCTGCAGATAATATGGAAATATTTCACCAGCAGGCATTGTTTGATTTTGGAGCAGCTCCAGGTGGTTACGGCTGGGTTTTCCCTAAGGGGGATCACTTATCTGTTGGTCTTGCTGTTTTAAGGAAAGGTCGAGTTTCTCTACAAAAGCAACTTGATAAATATCTACAACAACTAGATATTTTTGATGCGGACATCAGATATAGAAAAGGTTTTATTGTTCCCATGTCACTGCGTGAAGGTCCATTCATGAAAAAACGTATGATGATTGTTGGTGATGCTGCGGGTTTTGTAGATCCGATAACTGCGGAGGGCTTGTCACATGCCATTTGCAGTGGCCAAGAAGCTGGAAGGGCTGTTGTTGCAGGTTTTTCTGCCCCAGCAAGTGTCGCCGCATTCTATCAAAGCGCAATCAAAGAACCTATTCTTGATGAGCTTCGTTTAGCTAAAAAAATTGCTAATTTTTTATATGCGGGCAATTCAAAATGGCGAAATTTATTGCTTAAGAATTATGGCAATAGATTTTGTCAAGGCATGGCTGAGCTTGTTGAAGGTAAAAGAACCTATGCATCAACACTGCAGTCTGAAAAGTTGGTTATTCGAACGCTTAAAAAGTTAATTCGATTCAAATAAGTACGGCCGCGACCGCCCCCCTTCTCAAAAATAATTTAGAAAAAGGAGTAAAAAGAATCATGCAAGCATTTACAACATTAAACGGATTGGCTGTACCTGTAGATAGGGCAAATGTGGATACGGATGCCATTATTCCTAAACAATTTTTAAAAAGCATTAAGCGCACAGGTTATGGCCCTTTTTTGTTTGATGAATGGCGTTATGAAGATGTCGGTCAACCTGAAATGGATTGCACAGACAGACCATTAAAAAAAGACTTTGTGCTGAATCAATCGCGTTATCAAGACGCGCAAATCATGTTGGCGCGTGAGAATTTTGGTTGTGGCTCATCGCGTGAACATGCGCCATGGGCGATTTTGGATTATGGTATTTCATGTGTGATTGCGCCGAGCTTTGCAGATATTTTTTATAATAACTGCTTTAAAAACGGTGTTTTGCCCATTGTGCTTAGCGATGCAGAAATGGATGTGTTGTTTTCTGAAACCGAAAGTCATGAAGGTTATAAGCTTATAGTTGATTTGGCAGCACAAACAGTAGTTACACCGAAAGGTCAAAGCTTCTCATTTGAGGTGGATGCTTTTCGCAAACATTGCCTATTGAATGGCTTGGATGACATTGCTTTGACACTACAGGATGCTGATGCGATTCGTGGTTATGAGGAAAAACGTAGCAAAGAGGCTTCTTGGTTGTTTTAAAGCTTGTTATGGAATGTAAGGATGGATTGTTTATACAGACTTATTTTTGCTAGTGTGATAATGACAGATGAAGTTGTTTGCGGCTAGGTGTAAAAATTCCTTTATGGGGATGCTTGCAGCAAACTAAGAAAAGTATCAAACTTGCAAGTGTATCGAATTAACGGTTTATGCGGGTTTATGAATAGGAGAGTTAGGATGAAAAAATATATATTGATGTCGGTGGTTTTGTTTCTTTCTGCGTGTGTGACTGGTCCTGATGATCCGAACAAGCACACCAAGCAAAATGCTGCAGGTGGTGCGGCTGCAGGCGCTCTACTGGGCGCGATTATTGGTTATCAAGGTGATCATTCTGGTGGTGCATTGCGAGGTGCATTGGCTGGGGCTGCGATTGGTGGTGCGCTTGGTGCAGGTACTGGTATTTACATGGATAAACAGCAAGCAGAATTTGAGCGGACACTGGCATCCGAGCGTCGTGCGAATCAAATTGAAGTGGAGCGTTTGAAGAATGAGAACCTTAAAATAACCATGAACTCCGAAGTCTCATTTGATTTTAATTCATCCGCATTAAAGCCAGCATTTAGCCGTACCTTGGACAAGGTGGCAAACATCTTACAGCGCTATCCACGCTCAAGTATTCGCATTATTGGGCATACGGATAATGTAGGTTCTGCGGCATACAATCAGCGCTTATCTGAAGAGCGTGCCAATGCAGTGGCATGGAGCTTGGAAGATGCGGGCTTAAATCCACAGCGTGTAAGTGTGGAAGGTCGTGGAGAATCACAACCGCGTGTTAGCAATGATACAGAAGCGGGTCGCCAGCTTAATCGCCGTGTTGAAATGTTGATTATACCGGATAAAGATATTCAGTAACTATCTTATTGAGAAGCGGCTTTGTTTAGTTGTTTCATTGAGAATTATTTTTTACAAAGGAATCTACAGTGACTGTTAAAGTTCAACGCAATGAGCCTTGCCCTTGTGGCAGCGGCAAGAAATATAAAAAGTGCTGTATGCTTCAAAAGCGTGAGCAGAGCGTGGCAAGTTTGGGGCGCAAAGAAGGTGTGCAGCTTGCATTGACTTGGCTGAATCAGCATTACAGCGAAGCGATTGAAGCTTGGGTTGAGAAGGTTTGGCTTGATGGTATATCGGATGAGCAAAGAGCTGGTATTGCTAGTGCAGATGCAAAAATTCGCAGTATTCATGATATTAATCTGTTAGAGCAATTATTATCAGAAGGAAGCTTCTTAGATATAGATGGCGAGTCCTGTGTATTGACACTGGTGCTTACTGCGGATGATTTGGGCTTGAATGATGCTCAGCGTGATTATTTAAAACAACTACCATCTTGTGCTTTGCAATTGTATCAAATAACAGGCTGTCAGGCGGGTCAAAGCTTTACTGTGCGTGATGCATTGAAGGATAAAGCTAAGGACATTGTCATTGCCGATAGTTATGCCAGTCGTATGTTTGAAGTGGGTGATATTGTTGCTTTGAGACTGCTGAAAACACCAGCGGGTTTGGAAACATCAGGTGCGATTTATCATGTTCCTGAAGCTTATGTGCAGGAATTAAAAGAGGCTTTGTTGACCGCGAAACCAAAAGAGCGTGCAAAGGTATTGATTGGGTATTGGTTGAAGCTTGTTGCTGCCCATGTTTAGAGGGTATTAAACGGGTTAGGCTTTTGTTGGATGCTTTTTGCATGCGCTTGTTGTAAGATTTTCGCATGTCTTATTTGGTATTGGCTCGACGTTGGCGGCCACAATGTTTTGCAGATCTTGTGGGTCAGGATGTGGTGGTTCGCACCCTTAAAAATGCTTTAAGCTCAAACAGTTTGGCGCATGCTTATTTATTGACGGGAATTCGCGGTGTTGGCAAGACGACCATCGCGCGTTTGATGGCAATGTCAGTGAACTGCTCTCATCAACATAATGGTGAGCCATGTGGTAAGTGTGATGCATGTATTGCGATTGCGGCTGGAAGTCATTTGGATGTACAAGAAATGGATGCCGCTAGCCATACGGGTGTAGATGATATGCGCGAAATTCTTGATGGTGTGCGTTACCCGCCCGTGAGTTTGCCGTATAAAGTTTATATTATTGATGAAGCGCATATGCTTTCAAAATCGGCATTTAATGCGCTTTTGAAGACGCTTGAAGAGCCACCTGCGCAAGTATTATTTATTTTAGCTACGACCGAATCGGAAAAGTTGCCTATAACCGTGAGATCGCGTTGTCAGCGTTTTGATTTGCGACGCTTGGGTGTGCAGGAAATAGCAGATTATTTAAAACATGTATTAACAAAAGAGTCTGTTGAAGCAGAGCTAGAAGCACTGTTGACCATTGCGCGTGCCGCAGATGGTAGTGTGCGTGATGCGCTATCGTTAACTGAACGTGTATTGGCTTATGCTAATGAGAATATTCAGGCGGAGGATGTGCGTCAGGCTTTGGGGATGATTGGCCCTGAGGTGGTACAGCAATTATCCGATGCTATTGTAGAAGGTGATGCAGCCGCAGCATTGTCGCTTGTGCGTCAGGCTGCAATGCAGGGTAGCGCACCGCGAGCACTGTTGCTGTCATTATCGGAATTATGGCATCAAGTAGCTTGTATGAAAGTGGATGATAGTTTGATTTTGGATGTGCCGTCGGAGCAGGCGCAGCAATGGCTTGAACAAGCTGTTGTGCAGTGCTCTTCTGAAGGCTTGGACATGCGCTATCAGGTGTTGATTCATGGGCTGCGCGATTTGGGTTTGGTAGATGAACAACGTGGTGTGGAAATGATTGTCATGCGCTTGTGTCATTTGAATGCACTGCTTGAAGGTGATGAACCTTTGCAGAAAAACAAGCCTGTGAAGAAGGATGCTTCTTCGGTAAGTCATGCGACGACTAAAAAAACTGAGTCCGTGGTTACGGAGCGGGCGGAGTTGGTGAAGACGGAACCTGGTATTGTAACCCCCATAGTTGAAGTCGCGCCCGTCGAAGTGATTGAGAAAAAACAGCCTTCTTATGAACGTTGGGAAGAGGCTGTTGAGGCATATAGCCGTGTTCGACCAAGTGTAACGGCGATGTTGGAGCATGTGATTTGTATTGAGTATCAAACATCGCAGGTGCGTTTGGCACTGGATGCACATCAGCAGCGAGCTATTGTAGCGCAAGAGCGCAAAGCCTTTGAAACATGGTTGGGGCGTGATGTATTGTGGGAAAATAAATCGCAGGCTGGGCATGTGGAAACAATTTCTACAGTTCGAGCCCGCCATGCGGATGAAGAGAAAAAGCGTGTATGGCAGGAGGCTGAACAAGATCCTGCGGTACAGCTGTTAAAACAAGAAATGGATTGCCGTTTGGTGGATGTGCAGCCAGCGGCGAAAGAAAATGGAGTGAATGAGTCATGATGAATATTGGTAAAATGATGAAAAAAGCCCAAGAAATGCAAGCTAATATGAAAGATTTGCAGGAAGAGCTGGCGAAGATTGAAGTCAGTGGTGAGTCAGGCGGTGGCATGGTGAAGGTGATTATGTCGGGTGATCGACAGGTGAAATCTATTGTCATTGAAGATGAGCTATGGGAAGAAAAGGATAAATCATTGATTGAAGATTTGGTGGCAGCAGCGGTAAATGCAGCAAGCCAGACTGCCGAAGAGAAATCCAAAGAAGAGCAACAAAAATTGATGGCAGGATTACCATTGCCGCCAGGTTTTTCGCTTTGATGCATCATTTCCCAGGCATGCCTTTGCCCTTGGCGCAATTGGTTGAGCAATTAAGTGGCTTGCCAGGTATTGGTCCAAAGACTGCGATGCGTTTAAGCCTGAATTTATTATCAAAACCCGAAGAAGAAGTAAAACAGCTAGCAGGAACCTTGGCAGGCTTGCATCAAGCCATGGGCTTTTGCTCGCGTTGCGGGTCGTTTGCCGAGCATCAGCACTGCACGGTGTGCGATCAAGTCAGACGTGATAGTTCTGTGGTGTGCGTAGTTGAGCAGCCTGTGGATGTTTTAATGCTTGAGCGCGGACAAGGTTTTACGGGGCATTATCATGTCTTGCATGGGCGATTAAGCCCTATAGATGGTATGGGTGCGGAACAATTAAACTTTGCGGCATTGGACAAACGCATTGCATCAGGGGTGGTTCAAGAACTTATTTTGGCAACCAGTGCCACGGTGGATGGTGAAGCAACAGCACACTTTACTGCACGTCGTTATAGCACCTCCGATGTGAAAGTATCACGTATTGCACGCGGTGTGCCTGAAGGTGGTGAGTTAGAATACTTGGATGAATATACCTTGGCACGAGCGTTGGATCAGCGGGTGTTGTGGGAACAGATATCCAGTTAAATCAATGAGCCGCTGGACTGAGAAAAGTCTGACGCAGGCTGAGCTCAAACATGCTTCTGTGCGTGGTAGCGTGATTACATTTGCGGCACAATTGGTGAAGTTTGTTCTTAATATGGCGGTAACTATCTGGCTTGCGCATATACTTGTGCCAGAGGATTTTGGTTTGGTCGCCATGGTCATGATTATAGTTAATTTCTTTGTGTTATTTAAAGATGCAGGTTTTTCAGTTGCCACTATACAACAAGAAACAGTTTCTCATGAACAAGTTAGTTTGTTGTTTTGGTTGAATGCGCTGATTGGATTGTTATTGGCGAGTATTTTATATTTTAGCGCACCTTTCATTGTATTATTTTTTCATGAGCCGCGTTTGTTGGAGATTGTGCAGGTATTATCTTTAGTGTTTGTGCTGGGAGGCTTGGCGATTCAGCATGAAGCTTTGATGCGTCGCCAAATGCGTTTTCGCGGGTTAGTTGTAATAGAAGTCTTAGGGCTTTTATGTGCGGCAGCAACAGCCGTGTTGTTAGCGATTTCAGGAGCCGGCTACTGGGCAATGGTTTGGATGCAGGTAGTGGCAATTGTTGTGCGGGTTGTGTTATTATGGGTTGTGATGGAATGGTTGCCATCATTGCCTTCTTTGAAAGTAGGTGTGCGGAAAATGGTGGTGTTTGGTAGTGAATTAACGTTTTCTAATGTGATTCAATATTTGTCCAAACAATCGGATCAGCTTTTGTTGGGCTGGTGGTCAGGTGCACATGCGTTGGGCTTGTACAGTACAGCGATGCAAATGCTGATGCTGCCGATACGGCAAATTCTTGCGCCATTAACCCGTGTGGCAGTGGTGACATTAAGCCGTATGCAATCCGATGCTGTGGGATTTAGACGGACTTTTTTACTTTTGGTGAGAATCGTTGCTTATGCAACGATGCCATTAATGGCATCGTTGGCAGTATTAGCCGAACCTGTGGTAAAGATATTTCTGGGAAATCAATGGCTGGATGTTATACCGATTGTGGTGATTCTAGCATGTGCAGGGTGGATATTAGCTGTAAATAATACTATGGGCTGGATATTGATGGCGCGAGGGCAAGGGCGACGCATGTTGCGCTGGAATATGATGATGGCTCCAGTGATGACTTTGGCTTTTGTTTGTGCTCTACCATGGGGCGCTGTGGGTATGGCATGGGCATTCTTATTGGTTATTTATATTAGCCGTTATTTTCATTTTCGCTATGTATTGGCGGGCACAGCCATTACGCTGACAGACTTATGTAGAGCTATGCTTTTACCTGCAAGTTTAAGTCTATGTTTGGCACTGGTGGGGTTTACAGTTGTGCAGTTGGGTGAAAGTTTGCTGGCGTGGCAAACTTTGCTGGTGAGTGTTTTTGGTATGTTGTTGGTTTTATTGTTAGGTTTATTCTTGCTTGCACCATTTAAGCGTGAATGGGTAGAAATATGGCAGTTGTTGGTAAGCCTAAAAGAGCGTAAGGAGTTATCATGAGCAGGTTGGCGGCATGGCATGATATGGCGGCAAGATTGGGTAAAATTCTTACGCGCAAGCCTTACCCTTTGCATCGCAATGAAAATATAAGTCCATTTTTTATCATTGGTGCTGGTCGTTCAGGCACAACCTTATTACGTCGAATTTTGGTGGCATCAAAACAGCTGCATATTCCCCCAGAGACCTATGTGTTATCGCAAGTGATTGAGCATTATCGTCGCAATGCCTATTTAGAATGGCCGACTTTGGTGAAACAATGCATGGCTTTGTTTGAGCTACACCCTGAATTTGAAACATTTAAAATCAGCCTAAGGCCTTTATTGCCCGATTTATTAACTTTGCCTGAAGCTGAACGTAGCTTGGCAAAAATCTTGGATATGTTTTACCGTTATCATGCTGAGCAAACGGGTGCAGCTTGTGAGCGTTGGGGGGATAAAACGCCTATCAATACCTTTGCGTTAGATGATATTTATGCAGTGTTTCCCAAAGCTAAATTTATTCATTTATTAAGAGATGGTGTGGATGTGGTGCATTCATATATAACCACAGGATTGATTACAAACATTGAGAGTGCAGCAGAGCGCTGGTGTGATACGGTCAAGTTGGCACGTGAGTTTTCTATTAAACATGCAGATGCTTGCTTGGAAACGCGATATGAGAAGTTAAGTTGTAATCCTGTAGATGAGATGAAGCGTATTTGTGCATTTTTAGAGTTGGATTTTGAGATGTATATGATTGAGCAACGGGAGCATGTATCGGGTATGGGCGATATGCAGCATTATGCACATTACCAGCATGCCAATGAGGCTATTTCCTCGCAACATATGGGTAAGGGTCGTCAAAAGTTGTCCGCAGAAGATTTGCAAAGCATGGCGAAAGTAATGAATGCTCGCTTGCAAGAAATGGGTTATTCAACGTGTTAAAGGCATTCTGGTTATGGTTTGCTAATGTAGTGCCGATGTTGCCAGTTTGTAATCGTTGTCGGCGTTTTTGTTTGCGTATGAGTGGTATGCATATTGGTGCGGGTAGCAAGCTTTGGTCGCCGCTTGTGATTCGACCGCTAACGGCTGCCAAGCATATTTATATAGGGGATCATTGTTTTATTAATTCTGAAGTGCGTTTTGCCTGTGCGTTTGCCAAGGTTAGCTTGGGTAATGGAGTGCTTGTTGGCCCTAGGGTCAGCTTTGAAACTGTGAATCATAGCTTATCCCATGATGGCCATGGTTTTAGAGATGTGAGTAGTACAGCTATTCGTGTGGATGATTTTGTTTGGATTGGTGCTGGGGCTATGCTTATGCCAGGCGTACATATTGGCGAGGGTGCAGTGATTGCTGCAGGGGCGGTGGTGACAAAAGATGTAGCGGCATATGTATTGGTGGGCGGTGTGCCTGCCAAGGTCATCAAAACACTAGAGCCTCCGTCGCATGTCTGAGCCTTTGCGCATAGCTTATTTTTTAGGTGATTTTCCGAGTGCTTCGGAAACATTTGTGCTGCATCAAATTGCGGGCATGTTTGCGGCAAATCAGCGTGTGGATATTTATGCTTGGCATGGTTTGACGCGGATGCGTCATAGCTTGTTGGATAAGTATGACATACTCAAGCATGTGTCATATCGCCCGATAGTCTCTGATATGAAATTATGGCGTGTTTTCAAAGCCTGCTATTTGGCTATATTTCTATTGTGTAGTGATAGGCTGCGCACCTCGGCATTGTTTAACATGCGCCGAGATATGCCTTTAGGTGAATGGATTGAATTATTCTTTGTAGCTTTTTCATTACGTGGCGGACGCACGTATGATGTGATTCATGCGCATTTTGGACCCAATGGTTTGATGGCGGTACGTTTGCGGCAGGCAGGCTTTTTGCAAGGTAAAATAGTGACATCATTTCATGGTTTTGATGCCAATGTAGTGCCGCACCTCTTAGGCAAAAAATATTATCAAAGCCTGTTTACACAGGGCGATGCTTTTGTGGTGAGTTCCCGTTTCATTCAGCAAAAACTTTTAAATTTGGGTTGTGATGCGAAAAAAATTCATCGTATTGCGGTGGGTGTTGATGTCGAAAAATGGGGATTTAAGGTGCCTAGGACGAGTGTGAGTGATAAGCCCGTGCTTATCAGTGTTGGGCGTTTGGTTGAAGTAAAAGGTTTTGCCTATGCCATCGCTGCGATGCAGCGTGTGAAAGAAGTCTTTCCAGAACTGCGTTATGATGTGGTGGGAGATGGCCCTTTGCGAGAGCAGCTAGAGCAGCAAGTGAGAGACTTGAAGTTACAAGGCTGCGTACGATTTTGCGGTTTAAAGAGCCAAGATGAACTGGTAGATATGTATCATGATGCTGATATATTTGTGATGCCATCGGTGCGTGGGCATGATGGTGCTGAAGAAGGGCAGGGGATGGTTTTATTAGAAGCACAGGCTTCAGGCTTGCCCGTGGTGGCAACAAATAGTGGTGGTATTGCTGAAAGTGTGCCTCATGGTGTTTCCTTGGTAAAAGAAAAGGATACCAATGCTTTAGCGCAAGCAGTCATTGATTGCTTGCAATCCCAACAAAACAAGGGCTATGACGGTATTGAAGGGTATGACTTTGTGTGCAAGAACTTTGATATTGAAGCTCTGAATAAACAATTATTAAAGCTTTATAAGCAGATTGCATAAGAGCATGGCTATGAGAATTTTATACCTTACCGATGGCGATCTTGCGCCGCATAAAGCCCCGCAAATACATGTTAGTCAGTTTTTAAAACATTGGCATAGGTCTGGTTGTGAAGTTTTACTGCGTGCACCGCGTACGCGAGATGCCATGCCTGAATTTGAGTTTCCACATGTATGGTTGCCGTATTCGGGTATCCGTTTGCTGGGGGATTGGCTTTTTCAGCGACGTATATATCGACAACTCAAAAAGGAACTGCAAGAAAGGCGTTGGGATGTGATTTATACGCGCCAGATATCTACGTTTCCTGCATTGTATCGTTTATGTGAGCAGTTCTCTGTGCCTGTATTGTGTGAAGTGAATGGTTTTTTATTGGAAAACTATCAAACAGGTGGGGCAGCAGCGTGGAAAATACGCATGGTGGAAAAAATGGAAGCAGCAATCATGGAAGCAAGTAGCCTTGTGATTGTGCCGTATGAAGCTTTAAAGCAAAGGATGATGAGGCATTACCAACTTGCTGATGATAAGGTCATGGTAGTGGAAAATGGTGTTGATCCTGATGTGTTTTGTCCATTGAACCAACAAGATTGTCGGCAGTCATTGGGGCTTGAATCGGATGCTGTATATATTGGTTATGTAGGGAGCTTTGATTTCTACCATGATATGGAGACGATTTTTGAGTCATACAAAGCTATTGCGAAAGCAGTAAACCGTAAGGTCTATTTGTTAATGGTTGGGGATGGCGAGCGTAAAGCTGAGATGGAAAGGTTAGCTGCTGTTTTAGGCATCACAGCATTTGTACATTTTATCGGTGCTGTGCCCAATGCCCAGGTACCTAAATATATCAATGCATGTGATGTCATGTTGGCTTTACAGCCTAAAGAGCGTTTGCAAAAAATGGGTGAGGCAGGCTTTTTGAAAACCCGTGAATATTTGGCATGTGAAGTGCCTGTAGTATTATCACATATTAAAGGTGAGCCTTATCCCTTTTCTGAGAGTGCGTGTGCTTATATTGAACCAGAATCATCCACGCCATTGGTGGATGCGGTTGTCGGTATTGTGAATGCTACAGTCTGTTTATCTTCTATGCGCGATGAGATTGTAAGGCATGGTTCTTGGGCTTATTCTGCAGAAATTTTAAACAAGAGGATGCAAACCTTGGTGGAGAATAGTGATGCTTGAATCAGTTGTGGAGCAAACCCAAGAAAACTTAAAAGAACGCGCACTATCACTATTCAAACATGATAAAGTCTTGATTGTGGGTAGTGCAGGCAGTGGGCAGATGCCGCGTTATCAGGTGGATTTTCCCGCAGGGGCCATTGGGCTTGATATAGATGAACCAGCAAAACCTGATGTATTGGGTGATGCTTTGTATTTACCCTTTGCAGAGGCATCCATGCCATTTGTACATTGCGAGGCACTTTTGGAACATGTGCCAGAGCCGCATAGGGTGGTTGATGAAGTGTACCGTGTATTGCAAGAAGGTGGTCAGGCATTCTTTTATGTACCATTTTTATATCCTTACCATGAATCTCCCGATGATTATTTTCGTTTTACCAAAAGTGGTATGACATATTTATGTCGTAATTTTTCACATATCCAAATTCAGGCAGCAAATGATGGTTATGCCGGTGTGAGCATGCGCTTTTTGGGCGGCTTTACCTCACCTGTAGGCAGTGTTTTAAGTAAGCTTGTTCGTCACCCAGCTTGGTGGTGTATTGCTGGAGCTTATTCATTGTTGCGTGTGTTGCAGGGGCGAAAACCTGAACTTGATCGCGTTCGGCAACATTTCTTTTTTGAGAACTGCTCGGGCTTTAATGTGTTGGTGAAGAAGTAGTGTGTGGATTAGCTGGCTACGTTGGTGAGGGAAAACAAGCTGTTTTATTAGAGATGGCGCGTGTATTACATCATCGAGGACCTGACGCACATGGAACTTGGCTCGATGAGCAGGCAGGCTTGGCACATGCTCGACTTTCGATTCAGGATTTAAGTGAGGCTGGAGCGCAGCCCATGTCGGAGCAAGGTCTTCACATGGTTTTTAATGGTGAAATCTACAACGCGCCAGAGTTAAGGAAGCAGTTAATAAGTGCAGGGCACACATTTCGTGGGCATTCTGATACAGAAGTGATTTTGCATGGTTATATGCAGTGGGGAAAAGAAGTTCTTGCGCGTCTATCAGGTATGTTTGCCATTGCATTATGGGATGAAAAAGAACAATCCATGTTGCTGGCAAGGGATAGGATTGGTATCAAGCCGTTGTTTTATGCCGAGCATTATCAAGGGCTGGTATTTGGCTCGGAAATAAAAGCAATTTTTAAGCATGAAGGTATTACAAAGGCGCTTAATACCCCAATGATTGATGCTTATTTGGCTTTGGGTTATGTGCCTCGTCCGCAAACAATCTTTACAGGCGTGTGTGTGTTGCCACCAGCCCATGCGCTTATTTGGCAAGCTGGAAATATTCACATTGAGCCTTATTGGCAGCTATCGGATGGTGAAACATTGCAGGGGAGCGAGCTTGAGCTGACTGATGAGTTGGATAAGCGGCTTAATGATGCCGTGGCATCGCATTTATTGGCGGATGTAGATATTGGCGCATTTTTATCAGGCGGTGTGGATTCATCGTTGGTGTGTGCGATGGCTGCAAAGCAGATGGATGTGCCTCTGAAAACATTCACCATTGGTTTTGAGGGCGGTGGTGATGAACGTGCTTGGGCAGCGATGGTCGCTGAACATATTGGTAGTCAACATCATGCGCATGTAGCTGGTTTGGATTTGGTCGAAAAACTACCTACATTTTTGCAACATCTTGAACAACCCTTGTTTGATAATTCGATTTTACCGACGTATTTGGTATCACAGGTTGCCAGTGAACAGGTCAAAGTGGTGTTGGCGGGTGATGGTGGTGATGAACCTTTTTTTGGTTATGACTGGACACGGCGCGCTTTAAGTTTGCCGCGCTTATTGCCGAACATAGTGTTTTCAGGTTGGCAGTGGGCATACCGAACAGGGAAATTAGGCTTATTACAACGAGGATTGTTTGATGTCTCACATGATGCCGATGCGCGTTATCTGCGCCGTATGACAGTAGCACAGGCATTTCGGCACCGCTTATACCATGATGATTATCGAGCATCTTTGAGCAATGAGCCATCGGAACTATTGCAAACCTCCTTATCTGAACAACAGGGCGAAAATCGTTTTTGTTATACCGACTTCAATTATTATTTACCTGAAGATGTATTGTTTAAGGTGGATAGGATGAGCATGGCACATGGCTTAGAGGTGCGTGTGCCACTACTTGACCACAAACTTTTGGAATGGGCAATGGCATTGCCATTGGATATGCGTTTTAAAGATGGGCGAGGTAAATATTTATTGCGGAAAGTTGCGGCGCGTTATTTGCCAGCGGATATTCTCAAACCTCGTAAGCAAGGCTTTACCATTCCCATTGGCGACTGGTTGCGTGGTGATTTAGGGCAATGGGCAGAAAGTCTTTTTCTATCTGACACGTTTAAACAGCGTGGCATATTCAAGCCTGAAAAGGTATTGGAATTATTGCGTTTGCATCAAAGTGGTACGCTGGAGCTTGGGCATAGGGTTTGGAGCCTAATTGTGCTTGAAATGTGGTTTCGGGAATGGATGGATTGATGTCTTGGCGTTGGAAAATAGCAGCTGGATTACTGTTTAGTTTATTGCTTTGGGAATTGATTATACGACTTTTTGTATTGTCCCCTGCCCAAGAAGTGTTCGAGCCGCGTTTGGGTTATGTGCATGCGCCATATGCGAATGTTTTACGTACCTATGAGGGTTATGCACGTTTTCAGCTGGATCAGTTCGGTCTCAATAATGAGCCGCTTCCAACAGTGTTGCCTACAAACCGCGTGTTTGTGGTAGGTGATTCGTTTGTGGAAGCTTATCAAGTGATGCGAAGTGAGAATTTCGTTAGTCGCTTGGCTAAGACTTGGTCCGATAGTTTGTTATTTAATGCGGGAAGTTCGGGGGCAGCACCTGATAAATCACTAATTTCTTATGATATGCTTGCGCCACTTGTGAAACCAACACATGTCTTATTGTGTGTAAATGCTAGTGATTTATATGAAATCTTATCAGCACAAGAGCGGCGTGATGCAGCTGGTGACTTGACGGCGTTATTGAGGCCAGTGGATAAGCCTAGTCGTTTCACACCGCTAAAATTATGGCTTTATGCTCATTCTGCATTGATTACTCATTTAAAATGGAAGTATGAAAATGATATTCGTACCTGGCTGACAGGTTTTAATGAAAAGAAAGTGGCGCGCAAAAACCATGAGCTGGTGGGCATAGACTTACAAAAGGCAGTGGAACACTGGCACTTTGTGCTTCGGTCTTTACAGAAAACAGGTGTGAAATTAAGTATATTAATGATGCCAGAACTAGAATATTTAGCCAATAAACAGGTGCACTTACGTGTTCGGCAAGGGCGTGCGATATTGGCTAGCGAGGCTATCAAGCTTGGTATTCCCGTATTGGATAGTAATGCAGTCTTTGCCCAAGATTTTCAAAAAAATGGTCAACCTGCTATTGGTTTCGCCAATACACATTACGGTAAAGGACATATCAATGCTCACGGGCATCAAATATTGGCGAACTGGCTTGATGAGCAGCGCAGTGTGATTTTACGATGATTTTTTCCAGCATGAGTTTTCTGTTATTTTTCATGGCTCTTATTGCAGCCTTGTGGCTTGTCTCCAAACGCTACCATGCTTGGGTGTTATTGATTTTTTCCTATGCTTTTTACGCGGTTTGGGATGTGCGCTTTTTGCTATTACTTGGTTTTGTTTCGTGGGTCGGTTATGCCTGTGGACTGGCGATTGAGCGTAACCATCAACATCATCAAAAAAAGAACACTGCTTTGTGGTTGGGTATTTTTAGTATGTTGTTGGTGCTGGGTTATTTTAAATATGTCAATTTTTTCATCGATAATGCTGCTGCATTATTGGGTGTTCAGGCTGAGAGTTTGGATATTATCCTGCCTGTTGGTTTATCCTTTTTTACTTTCCAGGTTATTTCCTATTTGGTGGATGTATGGCGTGGTGATATTCGTGCCTGCACATCGAAAAAAGAGTTTTTCTTGTATGTGGCATTTTTTCCGCAATTGGTGGCAGGCCCTATTGTTCGTGCCAAAGATTTCTTGCCGCAATTGCAGCAACATGTGGGGGTCAACTGGGATTATATTTATCTTGGAGCGCAGATTTTTTCTTTGGGATTTATCCAAAAAGTGTTTATTGCCGATAGGTTAGCGATATTTTGTGACCCTGTGTTTGCGATACCAGCATTGTATGATGCAGCAACACTGTGGTTGGCTTTGGTGGCTTATGCGGCACAGATTTTTTGTGATTTTTCAGGCTATTCGCATATGGCGATTGGTATTGCTTTGGTGTTAGGCTTTAAATTGCCAGAGAACTTCCGTATGCCATATTTAGCGACATCGGTTGCAGAATTTTGGCGACGCTGGCATATATCGTTGTCTAGCTGGTTGCGTGATTATTTGTATATTCCTTTGGGTGGAAGCCGTGTTGCGCCGAGCATGATTTATGTCAATTTGATGATTACCATGTTGTTGGGTGGTTTGTGGCATGGCGCATCGTGGAATTTTGTATTATGGGGTGCGATGCATGGTTTGGCATTATGTGTACACCGTGTTTGGAAGGCGATGGGTGGAGATATGCCTGTACTACCTGCTTGGGGTTTATGCTTTTTGTTTGTATTGCTTACTTGGGTGCCATTTCGCTGTGCAGATTTTGAAACAAGTTTATTTTACTTTTCAGGGCTTTGGTCGGGTGACGGGATACGTTGGATGATGCCGCAGGTGGTAGGGTTATTGCTGCTGGTTGGCCTCACTCATATTGTGATGGCATGCAAACAGCAGCATATTGGAGCATGGCACGTGCCCTTGCCTGTATCGGAAAAGACAAAAATACTGCATATTACGGCATGGTTTTGGCTTGCTATGGCATTGTTGGTGTGGTCGCCGATGAATAGTGCGCCATTTATTTATTTTCAGTTCTAGGGGTGAAGTGTGCCACGTAATTTTGAACAATTATTTAAAGAAGCAGACTGGTTCTGGCCTGAATTAAAACGTGATTGGGTACGTTATCGCAATGATGAGAATCCCAGTGGTGTCTGCTGGTTTGTGCCTAGTGAAAATGATAAACCATTATTATCAGTGATAATTCCGACTGCCGATGCCGATCGTGGTGGTTATTTTGTTAAACTTATGGAATCACTAACACAGCAGGATATGCAAGATTTTGAGTTAATTGTGCTTAAAGGGGATAAGCGGCAAGGGCGTGGTATCAATATTTGTGCTGCGATGGCAAAAGGTAAATATTTACTGACAGTGGATGATGATTCATCGCTGCCAGATGCTCAAACGTTTACGAAAATGATTGCTGCTATGGATGCGCATAGCGATATTGGCATGGCAGGTGGTAATAATACGGTACCTGATTGGGCAACGCCGTTTGTAAAGCGGGTGATGACCCAAGTGCCGCGTCGCAGTTGGCAGCCTGTGGAAGAAATTATTGATTCGGATTTGGCAGAGCACCCATGCTTAATCATGAGGGCTGAGTTGTTTCGTAAAGTTGGCGGAGAAAATGAAGTGATTCCACGTGGGCTGGACCCTTATTTACGACAAGTTTTTCGTGAAGCAGATACGCGCGTGGTGGTCTTGCCTGATATTATTTATCATCATTTGCCACCAGAAACATGGGGTGGCTTGCTTGGGCAAATGTATCGCAATGGTTATCAAGCTGCCTACGCCAATATTCATTCACCTGAATGGGTGATTGAAACGCCCGCTGAACATGGTGATTTCACCCTGCGTGTGCCTTTATGGCAGCGCATATTACGTTTTCCATTGAATATGTTGAAGAGTTTGCTGCAAGGAAAATGGCTGTGGGTGCTATGTGAAACATGTTATGCGTGGGGATTTTTGCGTGGTTGGCTGAAAGAACGTTAAAATGTATATTTCTGATAGACTTGTTTACCTAGAATTGGAAAAGACGGGCAGCACACATGTGATTCGGATGTTACGTAAACTTGAAGAAGGCGGCGTGATTGAAGGCAAGCATAACCGTGTATCGCCTGAACTCTTAAAGAGTGGGCGCGCCATGATGGGCTCGATTCGTAATCCGTGGGATTGGTATGTGTCGCAATGGGGTTTTGGCTGTGAAAGTCAGGGAGGGCTGTTTTTACGTCAAACAGGCATGGGTATTTCGGGTTATGGCATGCGCGAACATCCTTACTTTGCCTTACGCTCAATTTTGCATCAGCCATGGAAACCGATAAAAAAGTGGCAATATGTTTATGAAGATATTAAGGACCCTGAACGCTTTCGTTTATGGCTAGCAATGATGTTTGACCCCGCACACAAGCAGGATATTGGCAATGGTTATGGGCACTCAAAATTAAGTGCTTTTTCTGGCTATTTAACTTATTCGTATCTTTATCTTTATAGTCGAAATATTGCTGGTTTATATGACTCTTCTATGCGCCATGAAGGTGATGTTTGTGTGTTTGATCAGCAACAGAATATGCTTGATTATATCATTCGTAATGAATGTTTGAATGAAGACTTGATTCAGGCTGTTGGTAAGCTGGGTATTGTGTTGAATGATGAGAAACAGGTGATGTTATCCACGGCTTTTCGTACCAATGAATCGGCTAGGGAACGTGATTTGAGTTTTTATTATGATCAACAATCACTCGACCTGGTTGCCGAACGTGAAAGTTTTATTATTGCCAAATATGCTTATGAAAAGCCTCTTCTAAGTGTTAAAACGGATGTCTGATGTGAATTTCTGGGATAAAGATTTACAAGGTTTGAGTCAATCCGAGTGGGAAATGCTTTGTGATGGTTGCGGACAATGCTGCATGCATAAATTTGAAGATGAAGACACAGGGGAAATGCTTACTACAGATATAGCCTGCCGCTTATTTGATGCAGATAAATGTGCTTGCAGTGATTATGTGCAGCGTTTATTAAAAGTTTCCGATTGTCTTAATATTCGCAACTTTAAAGCTGAGCATTACCGTTGGTTGCCCGAAACATGTGCGTATCGTTTGCGCTTTGAAAAGAAGCCACTGTTTGCTTGGCATCCTTTATTATCAGGTGATACTGAGAGTGTGCATCAAGCGGGTCTTTCTATGCGAAGACGGTGTGTTTCTGAAAATGATGTGCCTGAAAATGCATGGCTGGATCATATTCAGGAGCTACCTTAACGGCATGATTGATGATATCAGGCTTGCCTAAAGTCCATGGCAATAGCAGCCTCCGCGATATGACTGATAAGCATTATGACCCTGAAGAAATAGCTAAATTTGAAGCCATTGCCGCCGAATGGTGGGATACTGATGGGCTTTTCAAGCCCTTGCATCGTATCAACCCATTACGTTTGGATTACATTGATAAGGCACTACACTTGCAAGGTAAGCAAGTTTTAGATGTTGGTTGTGGCGGTGGTCTTTTAGCGGAGAGTATGGCGCAACGAGGTGCCGTGGTGACAGGTCTGGATCGTTCCCCTAAAGCTTTGGGTGTGGCGCGTACGCATGCTGAGCAAAGTGCTGTGAAACTTGCATATGTTGAAAGTGATGCGGAGACATGGGCGCAAGAGCATCAGGAACAATATGATGCGGTTACGTGTTTGGAAGTGCTTGAGCATGTGCCTGATGTGGTGCGCACCGTTGCCGCCTGTGCTGCTATGGTCAAACCAGGTGGTTTGTTCTTTTTTGCAACCTTAAACCGCACACCTATGGCGTATTTAAAGGCTATTATTGGCGCGGAATATGTGATGGGATGGTTGCCCAAAGGCACGCATGAGTATGCAAAATTTATTCGACCATCGGAAATGCATACGGCATTGAGTCAGGCAGGTTTGGAGATTCAGGATATATGCGGTATGTCTTATGCGTTATTGGGCGATAAGTTTTCTTTATCATCAGACCTTTCAGTGAACTATTTAGGCATGGCTCGAAAGCCTATTTAATGATAAAATATGGGGTTTTTTGTGCATTGTTGGGTATGTTGTTTATGCCTTTCTTGGGTGTGGCAAAGGGAGTTGATTTAGCTGCGGATACGGTGACCCGTGATGAACATGGCGTGGTGATTGCCAAGGGAAATGTAGAGGTTAAACGTCAGGGCGAAACATTGACAGCGGATGAAATTCACTACGATGTTGAAAACAAGCGCATTCAAGCTGCTGGGCATATCGAAATTGCATCTCCCAGAGCGCACATTAAGGCTGAATCAGCAAGCTTTCATACACAAGATAAAACGGGCGAATTTAAGCAAGCAAGCTTGCTGTTGCCTCAGGGCGAGAGGCTGCAGGCAGAGTCGCTTCGCCGTCTGAGTGAACTGAAATTTAATGCTGACAATATCAGTTTTACAACTTGTCCCCCAGATGCTGAAGCATGGCGTTTGTATGCGGATCATATTGCTGTTGATCAAGAGACAGGCTTGGTAACTGCACAGGGGGCTCGTTTTGAAGTTGCTGGTGTACCTGTGTTTTATACGCCTTATTGGCAGCATTCGCTGCGCCGAAAATCAGGCTTTTTATTGCCAGATTTTGCAAGCAGTCGCAGCCGCGGCACAGAATATGCTCTGCCTTATTTTTGGGCGCCAAGTGAAAATTGGGATGCAACGATCACACCGCGTTGGATGACAGCCCGTGGTTTGATGGGGGAAGTTGAGCTTCGCCATGTTTCTATACAAGGCAGTGAAAAGATTCAGTGGGCAGGGCTTCGTGATACGTTAACACAGGGTTATCGGCAACATATTCAAACGAGTATTGAGCATAAATTACCAGAAAATTGGCGGTTTCATGCCAATATCAATCATGTATCAGACCGTAATTTTTTATCGGACTTTTCATTAAGTTCCACGCTTAATACCACACGCTATTTAAGCAGTGATGTCGGCATTGGCTGGCAGGGTGAGCAGGGTGATATTAGCCTAACGACGCTCTATCAGCAGGATTTAACCAAGCTTAATGATAATGCAACCCTGCAAGTGTTGCCACGCTTGGAAAGCCGTTATGCTTTACCCATTGGCAATGCTCGCCTGCATTTGGACCAGCAAACCACACGGTTTAATCGAAAGGTTGGCGTGGATGGTTGGCGTATAGCGGCGCACCCATGGATTGAATTGCCTTTAAATATGCAGGGCGGAGCGATAAACACGACCTTTCAGGTGGGGCTGCGCCATATTCGTTACGGGCAGTTAAATGGTGCTCCTGCACTTGTTCAGCAAAACACCCGTACCATTTACGATGGCAGTCTTGAAACACGCATGTCATTTGAACGCATTAGCAGTGATAAACGCTGGCGGCACAGTATTTCTCCTATTCTACGCTACGATTTTGCCAGTGCGCCGAATCAGCTTGGTGCAGTGAACTTTGATTCTGGTTTTAGTCGGCTGACATTAAACAATTTATTGCAAGGCAATCGTTTTACTGGCTTGGATCGTTTTGAGCGGATGAATCGTATGAGTTTGATGCTTGAAACTGGTTTGCAGCATAAAAAGTCAACGACAGATATTGCCCTAAATTTACTAACTGCAAGGCTGGGTGTGGCTTATGATATGTTGCGCCAAAATGTAGATGCAAGTTTGCAAACCACGCAAACACGCCCGTTTTCTAATGTAGTGGGTGAGTTGGTGGTATCACCAATGCAAGGCATTACGATTGATGGTAGTGGTCAGTATGATCCTGTGAATAAATCTTGGAGCACAGCCCAAGCGGGCTTGCGCTTGCAGCATACACAAGGGCACCAGTTTAATGTGCGTTGGCAGCGGGTAGATGCACGCTATAGCACACCGACTGAATTGATTAGTGGCGGGCTTGACGTGAAGGTTGCACCACGTTGGACAGCCTTTGGGCATATGGTATATGATGCACGAATCAAGTTAACACAGCAGGCATCAGCAGGCGTTCATTATCAGCATAGCTGCTGGGATTTTAAGTTAGAAGGCTATCGTAATTTGAATAAAGGTAGTACGGGAAGACCGAATGTGGGCTACCGTTTCTTGCTCGGGTTCAAGGGGCTGGGTAGCGTAGGGGACAGTTAGCTATAGTCAGGTGAATTACAGTCACCTGCATAGTGATATTTTTTTATTTTGGGGTTTTCATGCGTTTTTCTGCTTATTTTTGGATGTCATTTTTGTTTTGTGCATTGTTTTTACGTATGCCCATGACGCAATTTGAAGTAAATGCCAGTGAAAATGGCGCAATTGAGTTGGATGCTATTGCCGCGACTGTGCGAGGGCAGGCGATTACGTGTTATGATGTTGAGAATAGTATGCGGGTATTGCATCAGCAATTACAGCGATCTGGCATGACACAATTGGATCACACACAGCTTTACCAGCGTGCGTTAGACACACAAATTATGGCACAATTACAAAAGCATGAGGCGCATAAATTAGGCATTAAGATTTCTGCCGCAGAAGTAAATAAAGCCATTGAAAATATTGCAGTAAATAATCGCATTGATGTTGAACAGTTAAAAGAAGCCTTGAAAGCACAAGGTGTGAACTTTGATGATTATCGTGAAAATTTAAAGAAACGTATGTTGAATAATAAGCTAATTGATATTGCGGTGCGTGGACGGCTCAAAATAAGTGATGAGGCGATGCGTGAGTATTATCGGAAATATATGGAAAACCCTAAGCCAGTTCGCGAAATTCGATTAGCACAAATTTTTATTGGGGTTGCAAGTGGGTCTGGCATTGCGAGTGTGCAAAAGAAGCAGGCTAGTATTGCATCGATACGTGCAAAACTGATTGCTGGGACAAAGTTTTCTGATGCGGTGACCTTATACTCTCAAGCTCCTGATGCATCTTCGGGTGGTGATATGGGTTGGTTCTCACCAGGTGGCATTTCCCCCGCTTTTTCGGAGGTGTTTCAATTGCCCGTGGGAGGTTATACACATGTCATTCGTTCACCTGCTGGGTTTCATATTGTAAAAGTGCAAGAAGAGCGGTGGAAGCAGCCAGAACTTGGCGAAAGCCATGATGAAATACATGCGCGCCATATTTTATTGAAAGTACCAGATCATGCTAATGAAGCAATACGCGCAAAAATTATGAACAGAGCTCAGAATATTGCGCGTGATTTACAGAATGCGGATGATGAGGCTTTTGCCACACGTGCCAAAGAGATTTCTCAAGGACCAAGTGCAAGTAAAGGTGGGGATTTAGGCTGGTTTAAACGGGGACAAATGGTAGCTGCTTTTGAAAAGGCTGCTTTTGCTTTAAAGGTAGGTGAAGTGAGTGGTGTGGTGACCTCTCCTTTTGGTTTGCATATTATTCGTGTGATTGGAAAACGTCATATTGATCCGAATAGTTTTGAAGCAAGGCAAGATCAAATTAAGCAGGC
>CAYPXU010000008.1:0-23948 GCA_964414875.1 uncultured Zetaproteobacteria bacterium
TATTTCAAGCATAAAAGACTATATATCAACCACTTAGCTTGGTTCGACCCGATGGAGCGGATAACCCGATGGAACGTTGGACCCGATGGGATATGATCAAAAATACCCCTTATTTCAAACATAAAAATTATATATCAATTACTTCAACCCGTTCGGGCGTGAGCCTCGCAATATATGTTTGTGTCGCGTTTGTAAGGTGTTGTTGTTATTTATTGCCTAGCGAATAAGAACATCTAAGGCTGCAAAAAGTTCTTCAGCAGCAAAAGGTTTGCGCAGATGTTTCATCAATAATGCATCTGAACCCAAATGTTCTTCAAGGTCATCAGCATAACCTGTGAGTAGAAGTGTGCGGGGCCTTAAATCTAATCCTAATGCAGCACTTTGACGTAGAAATTCAGCCCCACCCATTACAGGCATACGCACATCAAGCAAGATAAAATCAGGCACTTGATTTTCTTTAATCCAGTTTAGTGCTTCAAGACCATTTTCCTTGTCCACCACACATATATCATCACCTTGAGCTTCTGCCCAAATTTCTATCATAAGACTCATAGCTTCACGCAGGGCGTTGTTATCATCAATACTTAGAATGGTAAGCATACGGTTTCCTCCTCACTATCTGCTGCAATCATAGGAAGCCAAATAGTCAATGTACTGCCTTCCCCTACTTCACTTTGCACCGCCATGATGCCGCCATGATCCTGTACAATACCATAGCATATAGAAAGCCCTAAACCTGTACCTTCACCCACAGGTTTCGTGGAGAAAAAAGGCTCGAAAATACGCTGTTGGGTTTCTTTATCCATACCAGAACCACTATCGGCAACCTTGATAAGGATACCCTTCACACCTTTTTTATATTGTATTTCACTGCTAATGTCTATATGGTCACCTTGACGGCTTACATATTTGGCATTGGTCACAAGGTTAAGCAAAATTTGTTGGTGTGATGCTATGCTGTCAGGAATACCTTCCTGTAAGTTAGCGCGTAATTCGATACCAGCATGCAGACACTCTTTTTGGTATAGGTTGGTCACAAATTTTATATCATCATTGATATTTCCTAAACTTTTATCATTGCGTTCACTGCGAGAAAAGCGCAATAAACCTTCAATAATTGTCCGAGCTTGTTCCATGCCAGATACCGTCTTATCAATTAAACGTAGACGCTTTTCAGTAGGCATATCTGGTTTTAGCTTTAGTATGCTTAACAAACCCATAGGTGCGGAAAGAGCATTGTTCAACTCATGGGCAGTGCCCGCCGCAAGCTCGCCCAAACTTTCCATTTTTTGCAATTGAAAGACTTGCTCCCCGAGTTTTTTCTTTTCTTCTTTCAGTGCTAACTCACGTGATAAATGCTCCTTCTCACTGGTAAGCGATTGGCGTTTTGCCATTTGTCTCAAAATAATCAAAGCACCGATCAATACGGAAATCAAAAATGCAATACCAAGCATATAAATGCGATTGGTTTTTTCTTGTACAAGCCCTGTCACAGCTGAATCATCATAGGCCAAATTCACAATAATATTATGCGGGCCAACTTTGCTTCGTGCACTCGCAATTGAAAAGCTTTGACCATCAATAGTTGTACGATGAATACCTGGCTCTAATATGGTGGATGCAAATGTTGTTAGCAGTTTTTTAGCAAGTTTACTTTGTTTAGAATCAATAGCATGGACTGATACCGTACGCGGCAAAACAGAGTGATATAATACTTCACCGGTTGTTTCATCAACAATCCAATGCATAAGACCACTGCTTTTTAAGCGCCCAAGCTCGCTAGCAATGGTTCTATCAAAATCAATTTGAGCCATGATAATGCCCGAGAGCTTATTGTCTGGAGGTGGGAAATTAACATCGACAATACGATTAAAAACAGGTGCTGCGACGCGCATTTTAAGATGATTTCCAGCATGAATCCAACCGGAGAAATACAGGCTAGCAGTTTCTTTGGTTGTTTTGAAAAAGTCAGTATTGGCTTGGTTATCTTGGTAAAGATGACGCATAGAATCTGGAAATGCGGTAAAAAAATCGCCATTGGCTTTAAATAACGCAAAACCATCGACACGTGGCGCAGCAAAGGTGTTCACCTTTTCCATATCGCGTGTGCCATTGTGCAGTTCCAAGCGCTGCATCGCTGGGAACTGACCCAGCAATTTCACATTTTCAGCCACATCATTATCAATATGGAAACCCACACGCGAGCTAGCAATGTCCACCACGGTTAGGTTTTGTTGATCAAAGGCGGTACGCAGATCATCTTCAAGGCTTCGCGCCAAGTCGGCGGATATGATGTAAAATAAATAAGTAATGCCGACTAAAAGCATAAGACCTAATGCAGCCTGGGTAAATGATAGCTGAGCAAAGATATTTTGAACATTAAATGGTTTATTTGACGCTATCATAATGCATTAGCCCCTTTCTTATTAAAAAATAAGTTTTGTAAAATTAGCATACTCATTGTTCACATGCAACGAACTTATTCTCTATACAAGCGCAAAAGCGGACATTTCTACTTTGCATTGATAAGTATTATTCAAGAGGTTGCTAATCATGCTCAAGCAGGTGATGATGTGTTGATTCTATCCAATAGCGGTTTTATGCCACTCATCAGAAGCTTTTAAAAGCCATGCAGGTGAGATTATGAAATTATTATGTATTTTATTAAGCCTTTTTCTCAGCTCATCCCTTGCATATGCTGATAATGAAAAAAATTTACTACAACTTAAATGGAAACATCAATTCCAATTTTCTGGTTATTCTATGGCATTGGAAAAGGGCTATTATCGAGATACTGGTTTAGATGTGGCCATTGTACACGATCAAAAGGGCGCGTGTTACCGCGCCTTTCCTTTTGATAACTGACGTTACGGCGCAGCTAAAACAGGAAGCATACTTTGCTTTCTCTGCACCTCTGCGGCGAAGAAATGTAAATATGAGTTTCTGCGAAAGCTCTAATCATAATACATAGCTTTTCTGGCTCATCAGATAAACATAGTAAAAGGCCCATAGGCGGCAAGTTATAGAAGTCTCTACTGATTTTAAGCACACATTCACCACGTTTCTATTCGACATCACCCTTGAGCCATTCTAACATCCGCCTTTCTATGAAACAGAAAAACACGCCCCTCACATCACTCGACACCCTTTTTATCAAAACATACGGCTGCCAAATGAATGAATATGATTCGTCGCGCATGCTTGATCTTATGCAGGATGCCTATGGCATGAAGCTGGTTGCCAATCCTGAAGATGCCGATGTTATATTGATGAACACCTGCTCTATTCGCGAAAAAGCTGAAGATAAAGTCTATTCTGAGTTGGGGCGTTACCGCAAATTAAAAGAAAAACGACCAGGCATGATTATTGGTGTCGGCGGCTGCGTTGGTCAGCAAGAAGGCAAACGCATTCAACAACGCGCGCCTTATGTGGATGCCGTGTTTGGCCCCCAAAGTTATCATAAATTACCAGAAATGATTAACAAAATTCGCCGTGAGCGTGTCAATGTAACCGCCACTGAGATGCCTGAAATTGAAAAATTTGATCATTTACCTGCGCCAAAAGGCAATGGCTTGTCTGGTTTTGTAACGATTATGGAAGGTTGTGATAAATTTTGCACTTTTTGTGTTGTGCCTTATACACGTGGCTCTGAATTATCGCGTCCTGTCGAAGATGTTTTAGAAGAATGCCGCAAGCTTTTGGCTACAGGCATGAGTGAAATAAGCCTTTTGGGACAAAATGTTAATGCTTACCGAGGTTTGGCAGCCGATGATGAAGAGTGGGATTTCACCATGCTGCTGTATGCAGTTGCGAGACTTGAAGGCTTAAAACGCCTTCGTTTTAGCACGTCTCACCCTATGGAGATGACCGAAGAATTGGCCGTGGCTTTTGGTGAGTTACCTGTATTGATGCCTTATTTACACCTGCCCGTACAATCAGGCTCTGATGCAGTTTTAAAAGCCATGCATCGCGGCCATACACGTGATGATTATTTTCCATTGATTGAGAGCCTGCGCAAACACTGCCCCGATATTGCTTTATCATCAGACTTCATCGTAGGTTATCCTGGTGAGACGGATGAAGACTTTGAGCAGACACTCGATTTGGTGCGCCGTGTAAATTACGACTTTTCTTATTGTTTCAAGTATTCACCACGACCTGGCACGCCTGCCGCACAATCCGATGACAATGTGTCTGAAAAAGTAAAAGACGAACGTCTACAACGATTGCTTGAATTAACCCGTTTGCAAACACGTGAAGCCATGAATAAACAAATTGGTCGCACTGTTGATGTGTTGGTTGAAAAAACAAGTAAGACCGAAGGCGAAATGCAAGGGCGCACTGCCGACTACCGCATTGTTCATTTTGAAGGGCAAATTCGACAAATCGGACAAACCATGCCTATACGCATCACCAAGGCCTATGGTCAATCCTTGCGTGGAGAACTTGTTCTTGCCTAACATCATCCTCGACCTTCCAGATTTAACACCGCAAACATTGCACAACCTCTGTGGCGCGAATAACCAAACGTTAAAACGCATCGAAGATGCCTTGGATATTCAAGTCTCTGGGCAGGCTGGTGCTTGGCATATTCGCGGTAAAAATGCGGCGATTGCCAAACGTGTTTTACTGGATCTCGCAACAACCGCACAAACTGAAGTACCGAGCCCTTCTCACATTGAACTTCTGTTGCGCAATCAGCTCAAGGGCTGCTCTCAAGAAGAAGGTAAACATCAGAAAAACATCCTTCTCAAGGCTGGTCGGCGCAATGTGCAAGGAAAAACACCCAACCAACGCAATTATTTGCAAATAATGCAGGATAAAACACTGACCATCTCTGTTGGCCCTGCTGGTTGCGGCAAAACATATTTGGCAGTCGCTGCGGCAGTGGTTGCCTTAACAAGCCATCAAGTCGAGCGTATTATTTTGACACGCCCTGCTGTTGAAGCAGGCGAAAAACTCGGTTTTCTACCCGGAGACTTGCAACAAAAAGTTGACCCTTATTTGCGCCCTTTATTTGATGCTTTAACGGATATGCTGGGTGTTGAAAAGATGAATAACCTGATGGAGCAAGGACTGATTGAGATTGCTCCCTTAGCATATATGCGTGGACGAACCTTAAACGATGCTTTTATTATTCTCGATGAAGCACAAAACACTACCCGTGCGCAAATGAAGATGTTTCTTACGCGCCTTGGTTTTTCATCCAAAATGGTAGTGACTGGTGATGCGACCCAAATCGACTTACCTCACCATCAGCACAGTGGTCTACTGCACGCTCTGAAAGTACTTGCAGATGTTGAAGCTATCGGTATTTGCAAACTTACCAGCCATGATGTGGTTCGCCATCAATTGGTTGAAAGTATTGTACAAGCCTATGAATCAGATGAATCATGATTGATGTCATCGTGGATGATACTGTCGATGCTTGTTTGCCAAAGCAAAAAAGCATCGAATCTGCTGTTCGTCTCACATGCAAAGCGGCTACGAACAACATTGTAACACCGCTCGTATGCATTCGTTTTGCCCATGATAGTGTTGTACAAACACTTAATGCCCAATGGCGCAATAAAGATAAAGTCACCGATGTATTATCGTTCCCCATGCAAGAAGGTGATATTTATGCTGCCGATGAACCTTTGGGCGATATTATTTTGGCCATACCCTTTGTTTTGCATGAAGCACAGCGTTTGCAGCACGAACCACATGCCCATATCTTGCATCTTATCATTCATGGTATGCTGCACTTGCTTGGTCATGATCATATCCATGATGATGATGCACGCATCATGCAACGCCTTGAATCCCAAATTATGAAAGAACTTCATTTACATCCGCCTTATCCTGATGAAATATCCGACCATGTTTAAACGCCTTCAACATAGAATTCGTCAGTATTTCATCTACACACTGCGCCCAGGTCAGAATCATAAAGAGTTATTAAGCGTTATTGGACGCGCTGAGGCGATTCATTCAGATGAGCAGCGCCGCATGCTTGAAGGCATCATTGAATTTCATGATACCCGTGTTCGCGAAGTCATGATTCCTCGCTCTGAAATCAAAGCGGTTGATATATCCATGCCTTTAAGCAGTGCTGCCAAAGTTATTGCAGAAAGTGGCGTAACGCGGCTACCTGTCATGGATCACGATCTGGATCATATCCTTGGGGTTATTCATATTTGGGACTTGGTACATGCCCAAACTCATCAAGTCGATAGTCATATAAAAGCCTTAATGCGCCCCGCCTTAAGCGTATCTGAACTGGAATATATTCCAGGGCTACTTACGGAGATGCGCGATAGTAAAAATCATATCGCCATAGTGTTGGATGAATATGGCGGCACAGCAGGCTTGGTCACACTCTCGGATTTACTGGAAGAAATCGTTGGTTCTATGGACGAAGGCAAAACACAAGAGGCACTAGAATATACACGCGGCGAGCATGGCTTAGAAGTGCAAGCGCGCATGCATGTTGAGGATTTGGAAGATGTATTAAATATCAGCCTCCCCAAGGGGGATTTTGATACCGTCGGCGGACTTATTATTACTGAGTTGGGTAGAATTCCTGTTCGAGGCGAGCGTATCCTCGTCGGTGGCTTGGACATGCATATTCAAGAAGCCGACCCGCGCCGCGTTATCCGTATACTGATCAAATCATTACCTGATTCCAAATAAATAACCGTGAATCTGCAAAGCTCCTTATCACGACCTAGCCTTATGTTTTTGGCGTTGCTCTGTGGAGCAGCCATGCCGTTTGCTTTTGCCCCCTACCATTATGTTTGGCTGGCAATTTTAAGTTTGGCAGGACTAACTTGGCTAATTCAAGGCAAATATCCCTTTATCACAGGTTACAGCTTTGGTTTTGGCTGGTTTGGTTTCGGTGCCTGGTGGCTTGCCCCAACAGTTCACGAGTATGGTGGGTTGCCTTGGATTGCCGCCATATTGGTTCCCACCCTTATAGGGCTTATCATGGGTCTATTCCATGCCTTGTGGGCTTGGTGCTGCATAAAAATCACGCGTTTTAATGGTAAACCCTATGCATTATTATTACTTCTGCCATTTACTGCCATCATCATGGAATGGTTGCGTGGTCATGTGTTTACAGGGCTACCTTGGACATCTATGGGCAATCTTGTTTTGGATACGCCAGCCTCTGCATGGTTAAGTTTCTTTGGCGCGTATGGCATGGCATTTCTACCCGTTCTTCTGGCTACATCTTTGGCTTTATTGTGGCAAAAAAAGCAACAAAAATATGCCATTGTTTCCATGCTAAGCTGTGCCATATTTATTTTCTTTGCCCCCTCCATAAACAAACTGGAAACACCTGAATCTCGCGTTGCCCTCATTCAACCCAATATTCCACAAGATCAGAAATGGGATGCTCAATTTCTTCAACAAAGCCTGCAAGGCTTGGCAACACTCTCTGAAAAAGAGGCTATCAACGTCGATTTAATCATCTGGCCTGAGGCTGCCGTACCGTTTTATCTTGAGCG
Organism: uncultured Zetaproteobacteria bacterium; assembly: GCA_964414875.1. GTDB lineage: Bacteria > Pseudomonadota > Zetaproteobacteria > Mariprofundales > Mariprofundaceae. The sequence goes on from CAYPXU010000008.1 coordinate 7,494, forward strand.
CAATCCCAATTGGCAGCGTTGGCTAGATGAACAAATGAGTCACTGGAAAAGCCCTGTATTATTCGGCTCTCTAAAGTTCTTCTCTGATACAGGTGATTCCCAAAATGGCTTATATTTATTTGAGCCAAATAACACTTCTGAAAAACAGTTTACAGGCAAGCATCACCTTGTGCCATTCGGTGAATATATTCCATCTTGGCTGCCTTGGCTGCGTAAAATCGGCCCTGATATTGCTGATTTTCAGTCCGCAACCGATCAAGGCATCTTATCAACTGGTTTATCCCAGTTCGGCAGCCTTATCTGCTATGAGTCACTGTTTCCTGAAGAGGCACGGCAACGTGTACAAGCTGGGGCAAATGTGTTGGTTGTTGTAACCAATGATGCTTGGTATGGGCATAGCCCTGCTGCTTGGCAACATTTTCAGGCTTCTCAAGCCCGCGCTATTGAAACAGGGCGTTATGTATTACGTGTAGGAAATACAGGTGTCTCGGCGATTATTGCACCCGATGGCAAGATTACCGCCACAGCCCCATGGTGGACGGCCACCGCAGTCACCGGTACATATCGCACGTCAAACAGTATCACAAACTATCAAGCATGGGGAAATCGCCCCGCCTTCATCTTTGTTGGATTTTTGTTAATATGGCTGTTGTTTTTTAGAAAAAGGGGTGCTCACATATGAAACAAGATTCAGTCTGTGTTTTAGGTGCTGGTTCATGGGGTACTGCCTTGGCAATGGTTTTGGCTCGGCAATCTCGTCCTGTCACGCTCATTGCTCGCAATCCCGAAACTGCTGAATTGATGCAGCAGTCTCGTGAAAACAAGCGTTATTTGCCCAATATTCGTTTTCCTGATTCACTAACAATCAGCAGTAATCAGCAACTTCCTTTGCAACAAGCTTCTGCCGTTGTCTTGGCGCTACCTTGCAGCGCAACACTTGAAATATTGCCTGCATTATCAGGCTTAAACAAACCCATTATTGCTGCCTGCAAAGGCTTAAATCCGCAAAACCTTGAACGCATGGATGAAACATTATTGCAACATATTGGTCCTGAATATGCAGCCTTACTATCAGGTCCTTCCTTTGCCATCGAAGTTGCGCAAGGTATGCCGACAGCCATTACCATGGCCGCCAGTTCTGAAACATTAGCACGCTATGCTGCATCATTTTTTGATGATCCAGCCTTTCGCATTTATACCAGCACCGATATGACAGGTGTTGCTATGGGCGGAGCATTAAAGAATATTGTCGCCATTGCCGCAGGAGTCGCGGAAGGCTTAAATCTTGGACACAACACCACTGCGGCATTGATTACGCGCGGTATCAGCGAGATTTCTCGCTTGGCAGTGGCATGTGGCGGCAAACCTGAAACACTGAGTGGGCTATCTGGACTGGGTGATTTGGTGCTAACTTGCACGGGTTCATTATCGCGCAATCGACAAATGGGCATTGCTTTGGCTTCAGGCATGAGCACCGATGCTGCGCGCGCTCATGTTGGGCAAGTTGTGGAAGGCGAACGCTCCGCGCTAGCTGCGTGTCGTTTGGCAAAGCGTATGGGCATTGACATGCCTATCAGCCAAGGTGTGCAAGCATTATTGTCGGGAAAAGTTTCACCACAAGCAGCGGTTCAAGCTTTGCTTTCACGACCTGAAAAAAATGAGTCATGAGCAACAAAAAGGATGCTTTATTTACAGACTTGTTTGCCGAGGCAATGCAGCAAGTTCAACCCATTGAAAAAAAAGCTAAAATAACACCTTCTACGGCAGCGGTTAAGAAGAAAGTTTATAAAGATATTCATCAAAGAACAAATACCGCCGCATATGACAGCCGCTCACGGGTCAAATCAACACCTCAAGAAGCGGGTTCTCCATGGATATTACGCGCCAATGGTATTGCGCCAGACACCTTAAAAAAGCTTTCCATCGGTCAATTCCCTGTCAGCCAAACCATCGATTTACATGGCATGACACGTGACAAGTCCATCACAGCTCTTGAGAAAACCATGCAATCAAGCCTGCAGGCATCTGATCGGGTAATCTGTATTATTCATGGTCGAGGCCTGCACTCACCCGATGGTCGGCCCATTTTAAAGCAGAGTATTTACCAATGGTTAAAAGATGGCCCTATGTCTGCTTATGTTCTAGCCGTGACACCTGCACCCAATACGGCAGGTGGTTCATGTTTGGTATTACTTAGGCGCGACAAACATAAATAGTTTCGGCTATACTTGCAGCTATGCAGACTATGATTCGACTTACACTTCTTTGTTCTTTATCTCTGGGCTTAGTATGGGCGCAATTCGCTCATGCAGGCGACGGTGTTTCACCACCACCCAAGCATGATACAGCATCAGCCCATGAACATGCCGCAACAGAAGAGCTTTCCGATGAAGAAAGTGACTTCAATTTAAATAAAGATCTGGCTCCTCCAAAGGCTGCTGATGGTGTGGATGTTCGCACGTATTTGCGCGAAAATGACAAAGCACAAATCACCGAATACTCCTCTCATGGGCGCGTGTTTCGCATCAAAGTACAACCACCTGGCGGTTTACCTGCTTATTATTTAGAAGATGATGATGGTGATGGCACATTGAATAAACGTTTACCAGGTGGTTACAAACATATCAGCCCACCCATGTGGGTTATCAAGCGTTTTTAATTGTTTAGACATTGAAACTACCCGAACTCACGCTTATCACGCATAGCAATAACAAGCCTGATAGCGATTTATTCAATACTTTCCATGCCGCTCTTGCTGGTGGTGTGCAGCAAATCATTGTTCGTGAAAAACATATGGATTCAGCACGTTTATTGGCTTTCGCATCACGTCTTCGTGATATCACAAGCCAATATCAAGCCAAACTCATCATCCATAGCCAAGCTGATATTGCCAAAGCTGTGAACGCCGATGGTGTACACCTTGCCAGCTGCAATATTGCAGAAATACCAGCCATACGTGACTGGCTTGATATGCCAAATATAAGCCTATCCACTTCCTGCCATAATTTAAAAGAGTTACGAGCCTCCCATCAATCTGGAGCTGATTTTGCTATGCTCTCACCTGTTTTTCCTACACAAAGCCACCCCGGAGCTCCCGCATTAGGTATTGATAAGTTTAAACTAATCGCTGAAAAATCGCCGTTACCCATCATTGCCTTGGGCGGCATTCATGCGAACAATCGCCCACAACTTAAAGGCTTTGATATTGCCACTATCCGCTACATTCTGGATGCAGAAGACCCCAAGCAAGCAAGCCAAGCATTGCTGTCCGCGTAAAAGACTTTAAACTATGACCATGCCGTCTTCCGTATTACATCAAACAGCCGCTATCTTAGTGATTGGCAATGAAGTTCTTTCGGGTCGCACCCGCGAGGCCAACGCATATTTAGCCGCGCAGAAACTGTTTGAGCACGGTTGTAAACTCAGTGAAATCGCCATTGTGCCAGATATAAAAGCCGACATTATTGATACTCTAAATCGCCTGCGCCATCGCTATGATGCCGTTATTACATCGGGTGGCATTGGTCCTACCCATGATGATATTACCATGGACGCCATTGCTGAAAGCTTTGGTGTCTCTTTACTCGAACATCCAGGTACCATCGCTAAATTACATGAGTATTATGGTAATGATATCAACTCAGGTCGCAGACGCATGGCTCGCTTGCCTGAAAGCGCAAAACCCATTATTTGCGAAAAGTCTTTCATGCCAGGTGCCCATATCGGCAATGTTTATGTGCTTGCGGGCGTACCTGAAATTTTTGCATCACAGTTAGAAACATTCCTCAATCATTTTGGTGGCAGACCCTATATGCGTCATGAAATTGAAGTCAATATTCCCGAAAGTCTGTTTGCCAAGGCATTGGCAGATATTCAAGAGCAATTCCCTGATGTTGAAATCGGTTCATACCCAAGACTCTGTGGCAAGCATGCTTGTGGTAAGATTTGTTTGTCATCACAAAATGCGAATAAACTAAAATGTGCTATGGTACTGGTTGAGAAAATGCTAAAGAGTCTCAGTAAAGACTAATCACCAGCTCTTCATTATTAAAATCAGCCTTGTTCCACACTTAAGATAGGAATCACCTGCATAGGCTCGATACGCGCATCGGACAAACGTTTTTCTACGGCAATTTCATCACAATCACCAAATTTTTTACAATGCACACATACAGTCCAGATTTTATGCGGCAGGCTCTCTTTGGGTACAACCCTGTAACCCATACTGATAAAAAAGTAATCCACATAAGTTAGAGCAAAAACCTTGGCAACATGCAATTGTGTCGCCATTTTCTCACAACCTTCCACAAGCAAATGACCAATACGTTTACCTTGATACGCTGGATTCACGACCAAGGAACGAATCTCGGCAATATTCGATCCATAAATATGCAATGCGGCAGTACCCACCAATACACCATCATATTCAGCAATGACAAACTCTTGCAAATGCTGATACAAATCATCTTTATTACGCTGCAAAATGACTTGTTCTTTGGCATAGGGTGCTAGCAATGCATACATATTATCCACATCACCCGTTTCTGCGGCACGCACAAGTGTACGATGTATCATGGATAGTAGTTCACTGAGTCATTTGACCTTTTTGTAACATTTGTTTGGCATGATCAAGGCTTTCGGCATCCACACCGCCCAACATACGGGCAATTTCCGCAGCTCTTTCATCGGACTGCAATACCGCCAAATCAGTAATCGTTCGGTCTTCACGCTGGGTTTTCAAAATACTAATTTGATGCTGTGCGCATGATGCCACTTGCGGTAAATGCGAGACCACAAATACTTGTCGCTCTTTGCCCATAGATGCCAATAACTCACCCACACACCAAGCTGTTTCTCCGCCAATTCCAACATCAACCTCATCAAACACCGCAATGGCAGGCGCATGAATAAATGCTCCACAGGCTTTTAACGATAATACCAAACGTGATAACTCACCACCCGACGCCACTTGCGCCAAGGGGCGAAATGGCTCGCCAGGATTGCTGGATAACATAAATGTCATATCGTCCCAACCAGAAGCATGCCACGCCTTGCTTTGATCGTGTAAACTAGCAAGCTCAATTTTCACCTGCATACCAGCCATACCCAAACGATCCAAATAAGGGCGTAACGCAAGCACCAAAGCATCAATTGCCTGTGCTCGTAAGCCACTCAATACTTTGGCTTGAACACAATAGCCTTGCTCTGCTTTATGCACATTTTCATGCAGTGCCTCTTCATCCCACTCGGCTGTATCCAGCAACGAAAGGCGTTGTTGCCAATCTTCCAGCAATGCTAATAAACCTGCTTCGCCCGTATCATGTCGGCGCATCGCTTCCCGCAATGCTGCCAAACGATCCTCAGCGGCTTGCAACTCGTCCATATCCAATACTGCTTCCTGCGCATCATTTAAATACGGTGGTATTTCACTCAATAAAGCATCAACTTGTGCCAATAAATCCGATGCCGCCTCCAAACCCGTATGATAAGCAGCTACAGGTTCGATGGCATGGGAGGCTTGTGCTAAAAGGCTGCGCACATTGCCTTCATCTCCCTCATCCAGCAACATCAATGCCTGCGCACCAGCCTGTTGAATTTGCGCTACATTTTGCCCTGCCTCGACTTGCGAAATAAGACTTTCTTCCAGTCCTTCCAGAACATCCAAAGCACTTAATTTTTCCACTTCAGAACGCATCCACGTTGCCTGCCCTGCACTCTCACCTTGCTGATGTTGCAAGCTATGCAACTGCTTGCGGGCTTGTTGCAGCTGCTCAAAAGCCTGTCTTACAAGCTGCAAAGCATTCGCATCCACACGTGAGTCCACTAACTGCTGTTGGAATTCAGGCTGCATTAAACCTTGATGCTCGTGCTGCCCATGTAAATCAAGACAAATTGCACCAATTTGTTGCAATAATTTTAGCGGTACTGCCACACCATTCAACCATGCTCGCGAGCGACCATCGGCATTGATAACACGCCGCAAAAATAATGGCTCATCGCTGTCCATCGCTTGTTCTTCTAATAGGCTTTGCAAACGCACATCGCTATTTTCAATGACCGCATTCAATTCGGCACGTTCCGCACCATGACGCACCCAATCGGCACTGGCTCGTGCTCCAAAAACAGCACCAAGCGCATCTACCAATAAAGATTTTCCAGCCCCTGTTTCACCAGTAAAAACCGTCATGCCCGAAGAAAACTCCAGCCGAACATCTTCCATCAAGCCAAATTGACGTACTTTCAATTCTGTTAACATCGAAGACCTATCTTAACCACCATCATGCCCAGCCCAATGCAATTTACTACGCAAGGTGTCGAAATAATGCCGCTCAGGCAGGTAAATCAAACAAATCAAACCTGCTTTTTGAATATGTATCGAATCACCCTGCAATAAATCAAGATGTTCTTGTCCATCAAGGCTTAAAGCCGAAGGTTGCGGACTATTCAACAAGGTTAACTTTAACACATCATCCGCAGGCACAACGACTGGCCGATTAGACAATGTATGCGGGCAAAGAGGAACTACACTCATTGCTTCAACATCAGGATGCACAATAGGCCCTCCTGCAGAAAGTGCATAAGCTGTCGAGCCTGCAGGGGTGGCAACAACCAAACCATCAGCACGTGTACGAAACATCAGTTGGTCACGAAAATAAAGTTCAAATTCAATGGGGCGTGGATGTGACTGACGTTGCAACACCACATCGTTCATAGCAATACCAGACTTTAACAACGCACCATCACGCCAACTTTCAGCTCTTAATGCAAAATGATGTTTGGTTTTATAGCTGCCCGATAAAACTTCTGCTACCACATCCAGCATGCTTCCCACAGGTGTATCGGTTAAAAAACCCAATCGACCCAAATTAATGCCTAAAATTGGCACATTGGAACCCACCAAATGCCTGCCTGCCCCCAACAATGTGCCATCACCACCCAGCACAATCAGCAACTCTGCTCGTTTGGCAAGCTCAGGCATCGAGACCACTTCACCATATGCTCCCGACTGATTTGTATCACATAAAACTTCACAATCTCGTTTTAACAACCATGCCGCCAACTCATCTGCAATCGCACTCGCGCGACTATCATTTGGCTTGATGCTAATACCAATGCTATGCATGTTTTTTACAGTCATGGGGTGACTTTACCCCAACTTTTAGGCTGTAAGTGACACTGAAAACATTGATCTGCTTTACTATGCCCCATCGGCTGCGGCTTCACACCATCCACACTGTGGCAAGCCATGCATTCAGCTCGTGATGTCACTTGCATATGGGTTTTATCTGCGGGAACAGGCTTGGTTTTGCGGTCGCTTGTCCCTAATACCAATAATAAAATGACTGCAGTTACAATGGCAAAAAACACCATATCCTTTTTCCCTGGTTGCCATTTATTTTTTGATTCAGACTCTGCCATGCCCACCTCACTTCTATATTTTTTTAATTAGCGCACGCTATACCCGTAGGCATCTTGCTGTCACCCCATCAAGATTTCAACTAAACCCTATTCCTATTAAGTATTAAATTTTACAAATGACGCTATAATGCCAGCATATTACAAATAGGAGGATCTTATGAAAATTTTACAAGATCATAAACTCACCATGATTGCAGGTTTTGTTTTAACCGCAATTATTGTGGCTATCGCTGCTGCAACTGGCGGAACAGTACCAACTATCTTCGAAGGCGCACGCTGGTTGCATGTACTTTCGGGTATTCTTTGGATTGGCTTGTTGTACTACTTTAACTTTGTACAAGTACCATCGATGGGTGGCTTCTCTGCCGATTCAAAAGCAGAGTTATTTAAAGATGGAAGCATTGTTCGTCGTGCTTTGCACTGGTTCCGCATGGGTGCAAACTTAACCTTGGTATTTGGTATCATTCTGTTCGTTGAATTGGGTGCAAATGCTGGTTGGGATATTCGTATCGGTGCTTTGTTCGCTATTATTATGTGGGCAAACGTTATGTTCATCATCTGGCCAAACCAGAAGAAAGTGATTGGCATGGTTGAAGCGACTGCTGATGAGAAAGCTGCCGCAGGCAAAAAAGCATTGATGGCATCACGCATCAATACACTGCTTTCAATCCCAATGTTGTTATTGATGATTGCATCTGCTCACTTCCAGATGTTTACTTAATTTAAAACAACAAGCTATAACAAAAAGAGGAGCCTATTGGCTCCTCTTTTTTTGTCTTTACTGCAGTTTGCAAGCAACCTTATATAGAGCTTGCTCAGAAACTCGTTTTTACATTTTTCCACCGCAGAGAAAGCAAAGTATACTCCTATTCTAGCTGCGCAGTAACACACGCCCTTTTGATCACTGTAAGTGAAGGAAATAAGCAGATTGCTAGGGTTTCCCTCGTTGGGAGGGGATGCAAGAAAGAACAGGCTAAGTATGCAAGCGTTTGGCTAGATATTCATATAAAAAGTGAGTGAAATATCTCAAACTTAGCTCACGCCCCGCCAATCAATCCTACAATCCACAACTTCACCAACCACTACAATCGCAGGTGATTGAGCAACTAGTTGTTTGTTTTTAGCTTCAAGTAGTGTGCCTGTATCACAAGCTTCATCTTTTGTGCCTGCGGCATGAATAATAGCTACAGGGGTGCGGCCTTCTAATCCAGCATCGATTAAGCGCGTGGCAATTTTAGGCAAGTTCTTTGCACCCATATAAAACACTAGCACTGGGAACGCTTTGACCAATGCAACCCAGTCCATACGACTGTCTTCATTGGCTTCATGCCCTGTTAAAAAAGCCAAGGTGGCATTGGTGGTTCTATCTGTGACGGGAATACCTGCCAATGCAGGTGCGGCAATACCTGATGTAATCCCCGGAATAATACGAAAAGGAATGTTTGCGGCTGCCAAAGCACGCATTTCTTCACCGCCACGCCCAAATACAAACGGGTCACCACCCTTAAGGCGAACAACGCGTTTTCCCTGCTTGGCGAGTGCAAACAAAGTATCACAAATATCCTCTTGGCTAGTGGATGCGCGACCACCACGTTTACCTGCGCAAATAGCTTCGGCTTGGGGGTCTGCCAAAGTTAGAATATCATCAGAAACCAAAGCATCATAGACAATGACATCACAGTCGCTGATTAAACGATGCGCGGCAAAAGTAAGTAGACTTGGATCACCAGGTCCTGCACCAACCAAAGCCACTTCGCCATTTCTGAGTGGGCTATCTAATTTAAGCATGATTGTTCAACTCCATTTCACCTTATACCACCGTCATTCTCGCGCAGGCAGGAATAACGAGAGACTTCTAGTTTACTCTGCTTCAGCCGTTTGTTGCTTTAACCTGTCGGCAATCAAAGCCGTAAAACCTTCCATCGCCACCAACGGCGGCATCACTTCAATATCCATGTCTATGGTCTCTGCGGTAGTTTTGCATGTGTCCACACTATGCCCATCAAATAACAAAACGGGCTGTAGAAGCACTTTCTTGCTGCCTTGCTGCTTCATATTCTGCAATACACTTTGCACATCAGGCGCGCCATGCAATGCTGATATAGCAGCAAGCGAGCAACCTTTGGCATGTTTATACAATGCAGCGACAATATTGCTGAAACCTGTGAATTTATACACGGTAAATACCACATGAATACGCTTGGATTCTTTGGTCAGTTGGTCGAGTAGCAGTTTTGCTATATCATCGGCTGCATCTGCCAATGCAGGCAGCATGGTGGCATTTGATGCTGTCAGCAATTGCGGAACATCTTGAGTTAAATGTTTACCTTGCCCCAAAAACAAGGGCAATACCGTCGCATTCTTGGGCAATATTGCATCAGACAAAAAAGCAGCCCCCACATCTTCACCCAGCAATGCAGAGACTTGCTCGGCAAGCGCCTTCACCTGCACAGCATGATTGGCATGGCTAGAACCATGGGCGAGTAAAACGTACATTAAAACTCAATGCCTTGCGCGGCTTTAATGCCTTTATCAAAGGCATGTTTGATGGGTTTCATTTCTGTGACCGTATCTGCATACGCAATCACTTCTTCGGCAGCATTGCGCCCCGTAAACACCAAATGCATCCAAGGTGGACGGTTAGCCTCTAAGAAATCAACAATGGCTTTGCCATCCAACCAACCATAACCACAGCAATAGTTAATTTCATCCAGCACCACCAAATCAAATTCGTGGGATGCGATTTTTTCTTGGGCAAATGCCCAAATTTCTTGGGTAGTTTTGATGTCTTGCTCTGGGTTCTTGGTATCCCACGTAAAACCATCACCCATAGCATGCCATTCAATATTATCAAACTGGGCGGCGGCTTTTTGTTCGCCTGTTTTCCATTGCCCTTTGATAAACTGAATCACACACACTTTCATGCCCCAACCTGCCGCACGAAACACCACACCAAATGCCGAAGATGACTTGCCTTTGCCCTCACCTGTATTGACGACCATCACGCCTTGTCTATTTTCACGTTTTTTCATTGTTTATCATCCTCAACATTATAAGTTGGCATAAGGCTGCGACCCGAGCCTTGCAGTTTGACTTTAAAAATAGGCTCAAGCTTTTCGACAGTGAGTAAGTCCTCAGCTTGTCCCACCTGCACACCGCCTTTTCCATCCAATAATACCACTATGTCTGCTACAGCCGCAGCTTGCTGCAAATCATGCAGTACCGTGATGATTAATCGACCTTCTGCAGATTGTTGTTTTATCAATTTCAAACAATCCACTTGATGTCGCATGTCCAAATGTGCCGTCGGCTCATCCATCAACCACACAGGGCAATCACGCATCATCAAGGCTGCAATTTCAACCCGTTGTCGCTCACCGCTGGAAAGTTCGCCCAAGGCACGTTTTTTTAAGACTTCTAGCTCCAGGTAGCTCAGTGCTTGCTCAAGTTTTTCTAGGTTACCGTGTGCCGCAAGCTCTAAACGCTGTTGAACAGTTAAACCAAACTCTGTCGGTGGTAGTTCTCCTTGCCATGCAACCTTATTGCAAAGCTCGGCATGGGTATAATCATCCAGCAGCTTATTTTGCAAAAAGATGTTTCCTGTGTCTATCGTATGTAAACCAGCCAAAGCCAATAATAGCGTTGATTTACCTGCACCGTTAGGCCCTAACACCACAACGACCGCACCCGATTTGGCTTGCATGCTTAGCGATGTGATAAGTGTTTTATCACCACGTTGTAGGTTTATATCTTGAAGATGAATCATGTGGTTCGCCTCAATAACAACCATAAAAATACAGGTACACCAATCATCGCGGTTAATACACCCACAGGCAGTTCCGCAGGGCTAATGACTAGGCGAGCCGCAGTATCGGCAAGCATAAGCAATACACCACCGCCAAATGCAGAGGCAATCAACACACTTTTATGCAATGAGCCGAATAATAAACGCATCAAATGTGGAACCACCAAGCCAACAAAACCAATCGTACCCGCAGCGGTCACTGCAAGTGCGGTCACTGCCGAGGCAAGCAATAATAAAAGCGTACGCAACTGAGGCACATTTACACCCAAAGATGCAGCATGTTTTTCACCAAGTAATAATTTATCCAACGATAGGGATAACATAAGTCCACACACCAAAGCTGCGGCCCAAGCCAGTATCAATGACCAAACAGGCAATGCTGAATTAGATAAATCACCCATCATCCACGCATACGCCCTTGCCACATCGCGCTCTGGTAATAGAGCAATTAAAAGCATCAAAATCGCCGCCCAAAATGCAGCCAACACCACACCTGCCAACAACAACCTGGCTGAACCAAGATGAGAAAACGATAACACAATCGCAATACCGACCCATGCACCAATAAATGCGCCCAATGATACAGCCCAAGTGCTATCTGGCATCATCGCCATGGCTGACACTGCACCAACCGCAGCACTGCCTGCCACACCCAAAACATAAGGCTCTGCCAAGGGGTTACCCAACAATACTTGAAACCAAGCGCCAGCCAACGCCAACAAACCACCAACGGCAAAAGCAGTAAGCAAACGTGGCAAACGCAATTCCCACAATATACGCGAGTCCATCCCACTCAGTGGGTTAAAAGGATTAATCCAATGCTCACCCAAGCCAAGCAACAGCCAAGCAATAAGCAAGCTGAAAATCAGTAAAGCTAAAAATAAAAATCTAAGTTCCTGTTTAATATTCAAGCGTTAACTCTTTTTGCAAGGCTTTCTCAATATATTCCATACCATCCAATAATCGCGGTCCTGGGCGATGTACAATATCGGGATTAACGGTGATAATACGAATATCTTCACCCAACCACTTTTTCCAAAAAAGTGTTCGCTGTTGCATATTACGTTTTTCCGATGGAATGATGATAATTTTTGGTTTGGCAGCAATGACAGCTTCAATATTGACCCGTGGCGCTTCAAGCGGCACATCACCAAATACGTTACGCAAACCAAGATGTTTTAAGACATCATGGATAAATGTGTGCTTTCCCGCTGTTAATAAAGGCTCTGCCCAAATCTCATAGAATACCGGGATGGATACGGTTGTATGGCGCAATTTCTGCAAGCGGTGTTGCAAACTATCTGCAAGATCAGAGGCTTGCACTTCATGCCCCGTAAGTTTGCCAATGCGACGAATATCATCAAGTACTTCATGCACCTGTTCGGGATAGCTTTGAACTATTTTCACGCCCAATTGCTGCAATTGCTTGATGCCTGGTGTTTGTGTATCCAAAACAATCGCCATCGTTGGCTTGAGAGCAATGGCTGCTTCAACATTGATGCGGTTATACGCACCAACACGAGGTAAAAGCTTAGCGGCAGCTGGATAATCACAATAACTAACTGCGCCCACTACTTCTTTTCCAGCACCAATGGCATATAATATCTCACAAGCATGGGGAGCCAGTGCAAGAATACGTTCGGCAGCAAGTGCCGAATTCACCGAACATAAACATAACAACAGTATAAAAATATTTTTACAGAAAAACACAATCATCCGTATTTTTTTCCATCAACACAATAATGCCGAACTTGGCTATGGTCTGCCCTTGCTACAAGGCTACTACGCATGTATTCTCCTTTGAAATAGCGCACCGCGCTTTATACCCATTCTGGAGTCACTAACAACCAGCACAAAACATGTGTCGAATATTCTTCCGCTATGGCACATCTAACTGAGCCTCTGCCCTAGTCCAGGCTAGAAACGTAATTGGCGATCAAACTCCAACCAAGCAGATAAGTCCACCTCTTTTTGAGATAGAATACTGGAGCGCATACTACGATCAATTTTCAAGCCGACCAGAGAATAACTGCCCGACTTCTGTTTTAGCCTTACAAGATTTTTTCGTGCAGAATCTAGCGTTTTTGAAGCTTTCTTAAACCAATTTTCAGCCTGCCTTTTATCCTGTTTCACACCACGCCCTTCTGCATACATATAACCCAAAGCATTCTGCGCTGCATCAAACCCTTGTCCGGCAGATTTTTGATACCAATAAACTGCCTTTTCATCATTTTGTTTTAGACCTTGCCCACGTCTATATAAATTCCCTAAATTAAACTGAGCCAGAGCATAGCTTTGCGCCGAGGATTTTTTATACCACCTTGCTGCCAACGGTGCATCTTCATAACCACCAAGGCCTTCCTGATACATACTTGCCAATAAATTCTGCGCTTGCGCATCTCCCAACACAGCCAGCGGCTCCAATAAACTCAGTGTTTTTTTATAGTTGCGAGCTAAACCTTCTCCATTGTAATATAATACTGCCAAGTTATACCTAGCATCTGAATCACCGCCAGCAACGGCCTTTTCATACCAAGATGCAGCTTCTTTATCACTGCGTCCAACGCCCTTTCCAAGGCTATAAAACAAACCCAATAAAAATGGCGCGCGGGCATTGCCGCCCTGCTCAGATTTTTGCAGCCAAGCCACAGCCTCACTATCTTTGGCTCGCACGCCCCAGCCTCGTGCATACATCACTGCAAGATTAAATTGTGCTCTAGAACTATCCTTACTTGCCTTCTCAAACCAGTGTCGAGCTTGCCTCATATCTGGCTTTTCAATACCATGACCCAGAGCATACATAACACCAAGATCATTTTGCGCACCAGCCAAACCCGCTTCCGCAGCTTGTCTCAACCAACGCATCGCTTGTACATCATCTTCTTTTCCCGCGAGACCTTGCATATAAACAGTGCCAAGATTGTATTTCGCACGCACAACATTAAGCTTAGCGGCTTTCTGCAACCAGAATATACCTTTAAACACATTTTTTTCCGTACCTAGCCCTTGTAAATACAACACACCAAGCGCCAACGCTGCCTCTTTATGCGCATTTTTAGCGGCAACCCGATACCAGTAAAAAGCTTTCTCTTCATCTATATCTGTGCCCAAGCCAAAATGAAAACCTCGTCCAAGCTCAAATGCTGCATCTGCATGTTTATGCTCTGCCGCCTTTTTCATCCAACGCATGGATTCCGTTGCACTAAAACTGACACCCTTTGATTCACGGTACATCATCGCTAACATGTACTGCGCATTGCCATCTCCCGACTCTGCTTTATGCGAAATATTCTTAACAATTCTTTTGCGAAAGTTGCCCGCATCCACAATACCTTTTTTTTCTGCCAACAAAATCCAGTGCAATGCCTGCCCATCATTCTGCTCAACACCACGCCCTTCAGCATACAACGTCGCTAAATGAAACATTGCCTGACCTTCGCCCTGAGCCGCAGCTTTTAAATACCATGCCGCAACCTCATCTGACTTAGCATCAACACCACGCCCATGCTCCATGTGCAGTGCCAATTGATATTGTGCCTGCGCATCACCTTGTTTTGCAGACATACGCAACCAGCGCACAGCTTGGGCATCATCACGATCTACACCCCGACCTTTGGCATACATCATTGCTAGCTGGAACTGCCCTTGCGTATCACCTTGTCGAGCTGCTTTTTCAAACCAGTGTAAGGCATCTTCATAACGCGCATCTTCAAGCGCTGACTCACCCAAAGCCACCGCATCATTCTGAGTTTGCTCGCCCTCTGTATCCGCTAAAAAAAAGACAATGCCCGCCCCCAAAACGACAAAAACCAACACTGCAATAACCAATCGAATTGCCTGCATATTCCCTCGCCACCCCACTAACCATCCCTATCAGAACGTAAAAATAGCCACCATCTTTATATAACCTTACCCAAGCGTAGCATAAATCTTATAAAATTAAAAATATTTCACTTCCATGAAAAAACCGCCTAATATCTCCAAGCATGAATAATCACAAGCACTTACAACCCCCTAAATACTTAGTTGGCATCATGTCGGGCACATCTTGTGATGGCATTGATGTGGCTATCGTCGATATTCATAGCCATAAGCTTGTGCACTTTTCAGAACACCCCATGCCTGCCGAATTGCGCGAATCTTGCCTGCGCATTGCAAAACCAGGCTTTGATGAGATTGACCAACTAGGAACACTTGATCGTGCTTTAGGCATGGCTTTCGCACAAGCTGTTCTAAGCACACTAAAGGAACACAATATTCCCGCACAGCAGATTTTAGCCATTGGCAGCCATGGACAAACTATTCGCCACCGCCCCAAAGGGCTGCCTGGAGGACACCCGTTCACATTACAAATCGGTTGCGCCGCAACCTTAGCAGAACAAACAGGCGTCACAGTCGTTTCAGATTTTCGTAGCCGTGATATTGCAGCTGGTGGTGAAGGCGCTCCACTTGTGCCATTTGCCCATCAGACACTGTTCGCCAATCATGCTGACACAACAGCCATACTTAACATTGGCGGCATTGCCAATATCACCATTCTTAACACCGATGGAAGCGTTCAAGGCTTTGATACGGGGCCTGGAAATATGCTGATGGATGCGCTTATGTTACAACTCAGTGATGGTCGTCATGCTTACGATAAAAATGGTGATTTAGCTAGCGCTGGGGAAACCTGCCAAGCATTACTCGACACATTATTACAGCACCCCTTTATCCATCAAGAGCCTCCGAAATCCACAGGTCGCGAAGCCTTTGGCAAAGACATCGTTGATCGCTTACTGGCTTGGTCTGACATATCTGATGCGGACCGCATGGCAACGGCTTGTGCATTTACAGCTCAAAGTATTATAACCCAGCTTATCTTTTTAAAGGAGCAACCAAAGCGTTGGCTTGTATGCGGTGGAGGTGTGTTTAACACACAGCTTATGCAAATGCTAAGCCATGCATTAGCACCCGCAGAAGTCAAAAGCACACAACAAGATGGTATTCTTCCAGAAGCGGTGGAAGCAGTATCCTTCGCCCTACTCGCCCAGCAAACCCTACTTGGAAGAAACAATACATTGGCCGAAGTCACAGGCGCTCAGCATGCTGTATGCGGTGGTCAAATTACACCGGGCAATAACTGGCAACAAGCCTCACAATGGCTATACGAAAATAATCGCTAATAGAACACTAACCCACATTATTCACAAATACTATCGCGCCCTTACTTGCTGCTTTATTCGCAATCA
>CAYPXU010000009.1:0-23465 GCA_964414875.1 uncultured Zetaproteobacteria bacterium
TCATGGCGCGGACAATGGGTGCAAAGGCATCAACCAATGTGCCATCCATATCCAATAAAACTGCTTGAATATTATGTCCCATAAAAATCAGGCACGACGCAGTGCATCCATAGCTTCAAGCATCCAGCTACGAATTTGCATGGTGGTTTTGCCTGGTTTTCCATCACCGATGATTTGCTCATTGATACAATAAATAGGCATGACCGCATTGGTCGTGCTACTCATCATGGCTTCTGTTAAACCTAATTCGGTCAGTTTCCAAGGGCGTTCTTCTACGCTTAATCCATGCTCTTTGGCTACACGAATCGCCATATCACGGGTAATACCACCCAATACTTGATGATCAAGAGGATGAGTCACCAAAGCGCCATCAATGATAGCAAGAATATTGGTGGCGCAGCCTTCTAATACATGAGATTCTTCATCCAACCAAAAAGCTTCATCGGCATTTTTTAATGCTGCTTCTTGTTTGCCCAAAACACTGGCAAGTAAAGCAATAGATTTAATTTCACAATGTTTCCAACGAATATCTTGAAGGGTAATGGCTTTGATGCCTGTTGCTAATTTGGCATCGCTTGGTTTGGGTAAGTTGCGGGAAGTGATAATGAGTGTGGGTGTCAACTCAGCTTGCGGTAAATGCGAGCGCGGTGCCGCACCACGGGTGATTTGGATATATACCATGGCATCCTTAAAAGGATTACGCTTATAGGTTTCTTGCACCAATGTTGCCATTTCTTCCAAGCTGCATGGCAAAGGAATGCGTACACCTTCACATGAGCGTTGCAAACGATCCAAATGCGGCTGTAAATCCAAGAAGTTACCACCAAAACAAGCGACTACTTCATAAATACCATCGGCAAATTGAAAACCACGATCTTCAATATGAATAGTAGCATCTTCAAGCGCTATAAATGCACCATTTACATAGGCTGTAAGTTGTTGGCTCATGAGTGTTTATTCTCGCTTTCACTATCAGTCTCGTTGGCTTCTTTCTCTTTCCACCACAGACGTAAATCATCCCATTTACGACCAAACCATGATGCTTCAGGCACATCACGTGCCGCTTGCATGGGAACGTGTACCAAAATATTGGCAGGTTTTCCATCATCCTTGCCTAATACAGCATCAATACTACCAATTTCCTGACCTTTCGTGATGGGAGCATGCATGGGTGAATCATAACGCAGGCGAAAGCTTAATTGTTTTTCAAGACCTTTCGGAACAGTTACCCAAATAGCTGCTGCAGGTTTGAGCCATACATGCTCAGATGTGCCACCGTACACATCAATCTGACGACGAATATCACGCTCCATTGGGCGTAACGTTACAAAATTACGAAAGCCATGGGTTAGCAGAACTTTTGACTGCTTGGCACGCTGATGATCGGATGTTGTACCAAATACAGCCGATACAAAGCGTGTTTGATCATGCTCAGCTGATGAAACAAGGCAATAACCAGCTTCTTTAGTGTGCCCTGTTTTTAGGCCATCAACTTCAGGCATACTCCACAACAAACGATTGCGATTGGGTTGTTTGCGACCATCATAGGTAAAGCTTTTCTCTGAGAATACTTTGTAATCCTCGGGGAAATCACGCCATAAAGCCGCTGCCAATATTGCCATATCCATGGCTGAGCTATGATGTCCTTTTGCTGGAAAACCAGTGGCATTCATAAAGTGGCTATGTTTCATACCTAATTCTTTGGCTTTTTCATTCATGCGCTGTGCAAATGCTGATTCACTACCTGCCAAATGTTCCGCCATGACAATACATGCATCATTGCCAGAAAATGTGGCGATACCATGGATAAGATCATCCACTTTGGGATGCATACGCGGCTCTAAAAACATGGTGCTTCCACCAATTTTCCAAGCCTTTTTACTCACGTTTAGTTGTTCATCTTTATGCAAACGACCAAGCTTTAAATCTTCAAAAATAAGATAAAGCGTCATCATTTTGGTAAGGCTTGCAGGTGGCAATTCTTCATTGGCATTATGCTCAACCACAACTTGCCCAGAGCGCGCATCAATCAATGCCCATGATTTAGCCTCTAAGGTTGGCGGCGTGGGCCAATTGGATGCATATGCTGCGCAACTAAATAATACTGTTGCGATAAAAATAATGGTTTTCAGAAAGGCCATGGCCAACTCTCCTAGAGCGTTTTTTGATTGTAAAACAATGGGCTATTTAATCATTCGTTTGAAAAAACAGTTTATCTGCTTGAGCAGTCCATGTTATGGATTGGGGTAATGCAGGTTTTTCAATGCGCAAAGTATGCGCGTGTAACATTAAACGCACATGACTTTTTCCTTGATAACGTCTGTCTCCCAAAATTGGGCACCCTATGTGTGATAAATGAACACGCAATTGATGGGTGCGTCCTGTATGTGGAATGAGGCGCAATAATGCAGTATTAGCATGCCTTTCAAGCACTTCGGCTTCGGTATCACAAGCCCGACCATCGGTGCTTACATGGAAGCGACCAAGGCGATCTTTTTTCTTATCAATAGCTAACGTAATGCGTTGCTTATCCCACTCTGGGGCAGGGGAAACCACGGCTAAGTAAGACTTCTGCACATGACTATGCCAGAGCTCTTGCAGTTTTTGCAGTTGTTTTGGGTCGGATGATAACAACATCAACCCAGATGTATCTCGATCCAAACGATGTACAGGACGCAAAAACTTTGCTTCTCGTGGTGTCATGCCGAGGTGCTTTGCCAATTCATCAGGGATACAGCCTTTGCTGCGATGCAAAGCTTCTTGGGCATATTGACCACTACGCTTATCAATCAAAAACAACGTTCTGTGTTGCCAGACCAGTTGATCAGCTGAAAAAGGGGTAAGTTTTTCATCATCAATGGTGACCATGCGTAAATGCTCGCCGCCTTTCAGCATGGTGCCTGCTTTGCGGCAACGTTTTTTATTCACATAAATACTGCCTTCATCAATGGCACGGCGAATTCGGCGGCGTGATAAGGGAATGCCAGTGCTTAATTCAGCCAGTGCCGTATCAAGGCGACTCGGCTCTTTAGCCTGAAATATAAAACGGTAATCTTGCATTATTGAGCCTCTAAAGCGGTTAAAACATCATCATGGCTTGTGCATAACGTGAGCATATCAAAACCATGATCGACCGACATAATCAATGAGTCTTGCAACGTCGATACAATACCTGGCCACATATCACCATAAAGAATCAATGGACGATTTTTAAGAATATTGATGGCTCGTAAATCCCAGCTCATAGCAAGCTCGGAGAGTGTACCCAGGCCACCAGGTAAGACCAACCAAGCATCACAATCTTCAATCAAATGCTGCATACGTGAGAAAAAATCATGGGCACGGACTTCTTCAGAAAAGGTGTTATCAGGAGGTGTGGGAAAGCATTCCAAGGTAATGCCACGCACATGACCACCACCAGCGCGAATACCCTGTGAAAAAGCCGCCATCATGCCTTGATGACCGCCAGTTAGCCCATCAAAGCCGTGCTCGGCAAGCTTTTTACAAAGCTTTTCAACATCATGAAAGCACGCGTCATCCTTGGCAATACGTGATGAACCGAATGCGGTAATGCGGCGGCGAGTTGTCATTTATTCAACCACCACAATAGTATTCTTATAGCCTTGTTTTTGAAGTGATATAATAATACTTTCAGTTTCAGAAATCCCATTAAATGGGCCAATACGAACGCGGTACAAATCAGGTTGGCTTTTATGGTGAATACGAACACTTGGGAAAGCATCGACAAGATCTTGGCGTAATTGATTGGCATTGCTACGTGCCGAAAAAGCACCCAATTGAACATAAATACGACCATCTTGTATGCTTGCTGGAGAATAGGCTACGCTATTATGTGAAACATGTCGGGTAGGCTTGGGCACAACGGGCGGTCTATTACGAGCAGTGCTTGTATTGCCATCCAATGTTTGCACACGCACATGCGCAGTACCTTTTTTATCATAACCAAGCGAGCGGGCAGCGGCATAAGATAAATCAATGATACGGCTTTTTATAAAAGGTCCACGATCATTCACACGTACAACCACAGAACGTCCATTATCAAGATTGGTCACACGAACCATGGTAGGCATTGGTAAAGTTTTATGTGCAGCAGACATGGTGTGCATGTCATAACGCTCACCATTGGCAGTGGCTTTGCCGTGAAACTTTTTGCCATACCATGAAGCTACGCCTGTTTCATTGTAACCAGCGGCAGATGCCAGAGGATAATACCATTGTCCCATGACTTTATAAGGCTTGCCTGTTTTAACATAACCACCATTCCCAGATGGTAACGGTGCTGAGGTGTGTGTATGCGATTGGTGAGAAGTTTTTGCGGTAGGGTAGGGGTTAACAGGCGACTTTCCACAACTTGCCAACAGCATCATTACAACCACGCTGATGAAAGATATTCGTAGCACATGTTTATGATGCATGAGTTTCACAAGCCTTACAATCCATTAACTCTGCCAATTCAGTAATTGCCATAGCATAATTATATGAGCGATTCCAGCGTGTTATAACATAGAAATTGTAATGCACTAGAGCTATTTCTTTGCCTTTTTTGGTGGTCATTTCGATAAGAGTTACCTTATCATCATCTTGCCAGCGTTTATCCAACTTGGGCAACTTATGACGAATATCAGATAATTTCACCCAGCCTTTAAAACCCTTTTTAGCATGCTCAGAGAGTTGTTTGTGGCTGCTTTCTTTACCCAACCAATGTGCAACAGGGCGCGAACCATCCCAGCCATGTTTGCTGAAATAATTGGCAACACTATTGATAATATCGCTAGGTGAGTTCCACACGTCACGTTTGCCATCCTTATCGGCATCGACGGCATAGGCGCGATAGGATGACGGAATAAATTGTGTGGTACCAAATGCACCAGCATAAGAACCTTTAAATTGATTAGGGTCTAGATCTTCTTCTTGGCAAAGGAGCAATAATTCACCCAATTCTTTACGAAAGAACTTTGCTCGGCGTGGGTAACCTGTTGCCAAGGTATAAAGTGAGCTAACCACAGGGTCCTTGCCGCGATACGTGCCATAACGTGTTTCCATGCCCAAAATCGCCGCAATAATTTCTTTTTGTACACCGTACTTGTTTTCAGAATCTTTAAAAATAACCGCATGTTTTTTTAAATAATTACGACCTTTCGCAGCCAGTTTGGCATGTACAAATAATGGTCTATATTCAGCGTAACTACGAGATTCATACGGTGTCTTCATACGTGTGATAATGCTTTCATTATATACTGCATGGTTAATCGCTGCGGCAACGGTGGCGCGAGCCAAGCCTGTTTCTTTCACCAACTGATCAATCAGTGTTTGCCGTGTGGCATCGGACTGTTGCGCCCAAAGCAGATTGGGTGATGCTGCCAGTGCAGCGATTCCTGCAAGGCTGGCTTTCATCGCAGTACGGCGTGATACAAAAGAGGGTGTATTATTAGACATGGTCGCATGCTAGGAGGCTGCTAGACGTAAAGCAATTGGCTGCAGAAATATGCTAATGGGTCGCCTTTTAGCTGTACTATTTGTTAAGGCTTTAGGATTGCAATAAAGTAATATGAACCTGCAAACCCTGTAGTGTTGGAGATTGAGAAAACTTGATACTGCCTCCGTAGGTATTCACTATTTCGTTAACAATGGCTAAACCCAAACCAT
The DNA here is from genome assembly GCA_964414875.1 of uncultured Zetaproteobacteria bacterium. Taxonomy (GTDB): domain Bacteria; phylum Pseudomonadota; class Zetaproteobacteria; order Mariprofundales; family Mariprofundaceae. The sequence goes on from CAYPXU010000009.1 coordinate 5,668, forward strand.
GTCCTGGTTTGGATTCATCGGCACGTATACCTCGGCCTAATAAGTGTTGATGTTTATCAGGGTTAATGCCTGTACCATCGTCTTCGATTGTAATCAATAATTTGTTGTGAGACCGTTCTATCTGACAATGCACTGTTGAATTTGCCCATTTACAAGCATTTTCCAACAAATTTCCGAATATTTCCATCATATCTTCACGATCAGCCTCAATTTTTAGCGTGTCAGATATTGTCAATGTGATTGTTTTGTCGGGAAATAATTTTTTAAATACATTTAGCAGCTCGTGAAGGTCGTTATGTGGCTTTAACCATTGTCCGCCAGGTGATTGACCTGCGGTTCGAGCCCGAGCAAGTTGACGGGTAATGCGTTGTTCTATCTGTTGTAGTTGATTTTGAAGTTGTATGTTATCAGGTGTGTATTTTTGTCGTTCAACAATTTGTTGGATGACTGATAATGGGGTTTTTAATGCATGTGCCAAATCCCCCAAGGCATGTCTGGAGCGTTCCAAACGTTTGTTTATGAGCGTTATTAGATGATTGATTTCTGTTACCAAAGGCATGATTTCTTTGGGGGCAGGTATGGTTATTTGATGAATTTCACCGCGTTCTAGTTGTCCGATTTGCTGGCGGATTCGCAGCAGTGGTTTTAGTCCATAGCGAATAATCAAACTTTGTAAAATAAGCAGGCTTAATACAGCCATTGCGGCAAGTATTAATAAACTGCCTTGAAAGGCGCTGGTCATGGCTTTAAAGTGTGAAACATCTTCAGCTATGCGGATAGTCACGGGCTTATTATACATGCTGAATTCCTGTGAAAGGATAAGCAATAGTTGATTGTGCGGGCCTAATACATTGCGGGTTAATGGTGCGTTTGTTGGGCTGAGTTTTTCATCCCATAGAGATCTTGAACGAAAGGTATGACCATCCACGGTAAGCTCATAATAATGTCCCGAAAAAGCACGTGTATAAATATCGGGGATGTAATTTTGTTTAAATTCTGGTGTGCCAAGCGGTTGCCACGTAAGAGCTGCAAGCAAGGATTTTTGATCATGCTCTAGCCGTGATATGAGGTTTTGTTCACTGAGCTTTTCTACTTCTCGATCAATCATGAGGGTTTGAAAGATAAAAAATAATACCAAGCTTCCAGCAAGGCTAAGGGTGAGGCGTTTATTGAGTGAATACACTGTTATTTGCTGTTTTGTAAGGCATCAGGGTTAAGGTAATAACCTTGTCCTCGCCGTGTGCAAATGGCTTCTTTACCAATTCTATTTCTTAATCTGTTTATATAAACCTGAATCACATTGCTTTCTTTTTCATCATCAAAATCATAGACGTGTTCTAATAAATGTGTCGCGGAAAGTATTTTTCTAGGGTGCAGCATAAAATAGCGCAATAAGCGAAATTCAATACCAGTAAGCTGTATATCGTGCTTTTCCCCTGTTGTAGGTTGCCAATGGGCGGATTGGGTGGATTCATCGAGTGATAATCCGCCAATTGTTATGTTTATATTGTTTATGCCTGCAGATCGTCGAATCAAGGCTTGTAAGCGTACGATTAACTCTTCAATATGGAAAGGTTTGGTTAGGTAGTCATCTGCACCTGCTTTAAATCCATCGACCTTTTCATGCCATGCGCTACGCGCAGTCAAAATAAGCACGGGGGTGGCAATATGTTTGTTGCGCCATTGGGATAGAATATCCAAACCAGATAAATCAGGTAACCCAAGATCAAGAATGATGACATCATAAGGCTCTGTTTCCCCCATAAATGCACCATCGACACCACTTTTCTCGCTATCGACTGCAAAGCCATGTTTGCGTAGTTGCTGGCTAAGCTCTTGGTTTAAGGCGGTATCATCTTCAATAAGAAGCAAGCGCATTAATCGGCCTCCATAGTTAAAATTTTACCCGTAGTTGCATCAACCTTTATTTCTTGTACAACATGTTGGTTATCCAATATCTCAATTTCGTAAATAAATTTTAAATCCTCATATTCTAGGTCAACATCCAATAAGGTGCCTGGATAGGAGGCTTCGATTTCTTTGAGAATTTGCGATAGTGGCAAAATACTCTCTGTGTTGCGTAGTTGCCGTACCTGCTCAAGATCATCATCGGCGATGGCTTGAGGCATAGCCATTGCTACGGCAATGAATACTGTAGCAATGGCTAAAAAGCGGGGGCTTAATCCTCCCAACGTCCGTACCCAGGTATGCGTACACTATCTTCATCGAAAGAGCCTTGTGTAGCACCTGTATGGCATGAAAGACAGTTGGAGAATGAGAGAACCTTTATATTTCCTTCCACCATACGTTTTGGAATTTCTCTGTGTTTACGAAGAAAGTAGTTGGTTTCTGTAACCCGTAATGGCACAGATTTATCGGCAATAGAACGTGTAATGCTGCGGCTAAAACGATTGGGCGTTTGATCGGCAGCATGAGTGCTTAAATACGTTGTAATTTCATTCATTGTTTCATCATCAAGCTCTGCATTTTCTCCGAAATGATCATCCAATGTAGTCATTATTTTGACCCATGAACGCTTTGGTAAAAAGCCCGCAGGATAAGCAAAATGGCAGGCAGAGCACTCATTTTTATATGCCTTGTTGATCACTGAAGAAGCATCTGCAGCTTGTTGCATAAAATCTCTTTTTTCATGCTCATCACTTTCTCCCCATTCCCAGCTATCGCTCCATGCTAGTGTTGCCATGGATAGCGAAATACAGCCAAAGAACAAAATGGTACCCCAAAATCGTTTTTGTTTCATAATATTCTCCTTATTTTTTAAATAACTCTGTATTTTATAAGATTTATTGTAATTATTAGAATAGTTATAAATGAGCCTGTAGCTGTTCAGGTTACCGTGTTTTTTCTGCTATCACCAACAGTAGGCGCTTTTAGTCGAGGCGAATATGATGATCGCTTGTTCACCATGATGTGAAAAATGCGGCTACTAAAAGCCAGTGAAATAAGCGAAGGGATAACCCCCAAACTTCAACGTCATTTCTTGTATCCATGCAGGAACTGTATGCAGTGAACCTGAAATGAAACTGAAGGGCAGCTCGAAAAACCTCGCTACTTCGTCAAACTTGTGTTTTTCGCCCCTAGCGGCGTTGAATAAAATGGGCAATAGCGTTGCTATTACCCAGTTTATTGCGCCTTGCTATAAACGAAAATCAACGGCGCTTGACTCGCACGAGGTTTTTCGAGGTGCCCTGAAGGCATGGGGAGGGGGGCTTTTTAATTCACACCCTGACTTTTAAGGTATTCTTCGTAGGTGCCATGATAATCAACAATGCCATCAGGCGTAATTTCAATAATACGTGTTGCCAATGAAGATACAAATTCACGATCATGACTGACAAAAATCAAGGTGCCTTCATAGCGTTCTAAAGCGCTATTGAGTGCTTCAATAAACTCCATGTCCATATGGTTGGTCGGTTCATCCAATAGAAGAACATTGGGATTTTTGAACATAAACTTACCAAATAACATGCGCCCTTGTTCACCACCAGAAAGCTGTTGAACCTTTTTGCTCATATCATGTTTGTTGAATAACATACGCCCTAAATTACCGCGAATTTCTTGTTCACCATGCTCTTCTTTTTTCCACTGTGCCATCCAGTCAAATACGCTTTCATTATCTTTAAAGTCAGCCGAATGGTCTTGTGCATAATAACCAATACTAGCATTTTCAGACCACTTGATGATGCCATCATCAGCTTCTAAATCACCAGCTAAACAACGCAGTAATGTAGTTTTACCAATACCGTTTGAACCAATAATGGCAACACGTTCACCAACAGGGATCATTAGATTGAAATTCTTAAAAAGTGGTTGTTCATCAAAGCCTTTGCTTACTTCTTGCAATTCTAAGGCTATTTTAAATAACTTTTTATCCTGAGTAAAACGCATAAATGGCATGACACGGCTAGATACTTTTACTTCATCCAATTTAATCTTATCTAGTTTTTTGGCGCGTGATTGTGCCTGTGTTGCTTTGGAAGCATTGGCTGAAAAGCGGCGCACAAAGGCTTGTAACTCTTGAATTTCTTCCTTTTTCTTGGCATTTGCGGTTAAAAGTTGCTCTTGAACCAGAGTGGACGCTTCCATATAATCATCGTAGTTACCTGGATATAAACGGATTTCACCATAATCCACATCTGCCATATGCGTGCAGACACTATTCAAAAAGTGTCTATCATGTGAAATAATCAGCATGGTTGCGTTGCGAGACATAATCACAGTTTCTAGCCAGCGAATAGCATTGATGTCCAAGTTATTGGTTGGCTCATCAAGCAAGATAATTTCAGGGTCACCAAATAAGGCTTGGGCAAGCAATACACGCAACTTCCAGCCAGGAGCAATGGATTTCATTAAGTCATAATGTACATCCACGGGAATGCCCATGCTAATTAATAAATCACCAGCATTGGCATCGGCACTATAACCATCCAAATCTGCAAACTGTCCTTCTAAATCGCCTGCACGCATGCCGTCTTCTTCGGACATTTCTTCCATGCTGTAAATACGGTCACGCTCTTCTTTGATCTTCCATAGCTTTTCATGACCCATCATTACCGTATCAAGTACTGTATGCTCTTCAAAGGCAAAGTGATCTTGACGTAATTTACCAATGCGTTGGTGTTCACCAATTTGTACAGTGCCAGCGGTAGGCACCAAATCACCACCCAATATTTTCATAAAGGTTGATTTGCCACAGCCGTTGGCTCCAATGAGCCCATAGCGGTTGTTGTCGCCAAATTTTACTGTGACGTTTTCGAATAGGGGTTGGTCCCCGAATTGCATGGTGATAGCAGATGTAGAAATCAAAGCATGTTCCGTATAAATAAGAAGATTAACCTGCCATAATATAGCGATGGGCAAGGTTTGAATTTCCCGCAGCATAGTGTTGCATATGATATATACAAGTTATGTGTAGGAAGACACTATATTGTCACAGTTATATGATATGAAGATGCAGTGTAGTTCTGACAGATAGCTTTTGTGCTACAGCTCCATATTTCCATGCAGTTCAAGATCAAATTTAATTTCGGAAATAGATGATGATTAGGTGGTAGCCAAAACGGCTTTTGATTGGGCCGTGAAGCTTTGAAAGTGCTTTCTTGAAGATGATATTTTCAACTGGCTTGACCAACTGCCCAGGGTAGATTTCTCCCAAATCGCCATCACGTTTTTTGGATGGGCATGTGGAATACTTTCTTGCTAATTTACCAAAATCCTCGCCTTTATCCAGACGAATTTTAAGCTTTTCAGCTTCTGCTTTGGTTTTGAGTAAAATATGTTTTGCCATCGCACTGCGCATTATTTTTTCCAGACACTGTTTTGGGTGGTAATATATAATGCTTCGACTTTATTGCGTGCCCATGGGGTTTTACGTAGAAATTTCAGGCTGGATTTTACAGAAGGGTTATCATTAAAGCAGCGAATCGTGATGCGCTCTCCAAGCTCTTCCCAGCCATAATGCTCGACTAAAGTATTCACGACCTTTTCTAGGGTGATGCCATGCAGTGGATTATTTGGTTGTTCTTGAGTCATGGGCGTTTATATCCTGTTTTGTAAGGTTTATGCATATAAGCAGTGGCTACAATGTGTCATCGGGTGGAACGTTGTCGATGACGAGTTTATATTCAATGGCATCATTGAGTGCATGGTAAGTGGCCTCTAACATATCTTCAGATACGCCAACTGTACTCCATTTTTGTATGCCATCGGATGACTCAATAAGCACACGTACCGCAGCCTGGGTGGCTTCTTTGGTTGATAATACACGCACTTTAAAATCAGTCAGGCGCATGCTTTCTAAATTAGGGTAAACGCCGCTTAATGCAGCGCGCAATGCTTTGTCCATGGCATTCACAGGACCATTTCCAAGAGCAGCAGTATGCAATAACTCACCATTAACGCGAACCTGCACGGTCGCCTCTGATTCAGGGGTTTCAAGATGCCCACGTTTTTCATCAAGTACACGGAAACTTACCAGCTTGAAATGCCGTTTGAATTGTCCCAATGCTTTGCGTAACAATAGTTGAAAGGAGGCATCTGCGCCTTCAAAAGCATAACCATTGGCTTCCATAGTTTTGATGCGTTGAACAAATTTAGTGATGATAGGATCATTGGATGAGATGTCAGAGTCAGGGTCGAGTTGTTGTAATTTAGCTAGAATATTGCTGCGTCCAGCTTGATTGGACACCAAAACACGCTGCTCATTGCCTACACAAGCAGGGTTAATATGTTCATATAAGCTGCTTTCTTTGCGAATGGCTGAAACATGGATGCCACCTTTGTGTGCAAAGGCATTCTGCCCGACAAAAGGTTGATGTTGCCAAGGCAGACGATTTGCCATTTCATTCACAAATGACGATAGTGATTTAAGCTGTTTGAGTTGTTCTTGCTTGATACCACAATCCATATGAAGTTTTAAGCATAGTGTCGGAATCAATGAAATTAGGTTGGCATTTCCGCAGCGCTCACCAATACCATTGATGGTACCTTGAACATGGGATGCGCCACTGCAAATCGCAGCAATAGAATTGGCAACAGCCATTTCTGAGTCATTGTGGGCATGAATACCAATGCTAATATGAGGGTATTGTGTTACAACTTCTTGTACACAGTCAGATATTTGATTGGGAAGCGAACCGCCATTGGTATCACATAATATGAGTGTATCGGCACCGCCTGCTACCGCGGCAGCCAAAACTTGCATGGCATAATCAGGGTTTGCAGTATAACCATCGAAGAAGTGTTCGGCATCAAACATCACAGTAGGCATGTGTTGTTTTAATAGGGTGATGGATGCTTGCACTAGCTGTATGTTTTCTTCCAATGTAATGCCCAAACCAGTGGTAACATGCCGATCCCAGCTTTTGCCAAAAATGCAGCAAGCATCTGCGCCGCTCTGAATGAGAGCATTTAAACCTCTATCCTTATCGATGTTCTGTGTAGATCGAGCTGTACTACCAAAGGCAACCAAGCGGCTATGTGACCATGAGCGGTTGCGCATAAGTTCAAAAAACTGGTTGTCGGTAGGACTAGTGCCAGGCCAACCACCTTCAATCCAATCGATACCAAAGTCAGCCAATTGATGGGCAATACGTTTTTTGTCTTCGGCGGAGAAATGAATGCCAGCAGTCTGTGCTCCGTCACGCAAGGTTGTATCATAAAGTTGGATGCTGCGCTGATTCATAGCCATGAGGTATTAATATCCTATGAGATCTAAAAATAAATATGCAAATAGTAGCACGGAGAATGATGAGATGCTTGTGATACATTTTGGATTAAATTCAGCTTGCCTTAGCTTTAATCTTGACTATGTTGCGGGCGAAATTTCACTATAGAGAGGGTAGAATACCTTATGAAAGAAGTAAAAAATATATGGAGCCTTTATATTCGTATTTTTCATTGGAGTTTGGTTCTTTTATTCGCTTTAGCATATTACACATCCACAAGTGGGGATGATGATCTTCATGCTATTTTTGGTTACATGATTTCGGTGTTGCTGCTAACCCGTGTTTTGTACGGTTTTTTTAGTTCTGGTTATGCAAAGTTTAGTAATTTTCTTTACTCGCCTGCGAAATTTTTTAAGCATGCTAAGCAGATTATAACCAATCAACCAGAGCATTGTGTTGGTCACAGTCCGATGGGGGCATATATGGTGTTTAGTTTACTAGCTCTTTTGTTAACCCTTGTTTCTACAGGACTTATTTCACAAGGCTGGACAGAATATGAAGGTCCACTTTGGGTCATGCATATGATGCCTAGCGATGTATTGGGTCGGTGGGCAGAGAATCTTCATGAAGCATTACCTGATGTGTTAATCATTTTTATTAGCTTGCATATTGCAGGAGTTTTCTTAGCTTGCCGCCAGCATAAAATCAATCTTGTTCGCATCATGATAACGGGCAAACATCTGAAATATTAAGTGGTTTTTAAATGGCCTCAAGTGGGTCAAAATAAGGGGAAGGGGGGAATCAATGAGGATTCTTAATTATGTGTTACTGGTTATGGTGTTTTTTTTACCATTATCCGCCAACGCTGCGGATCAAAATGATTATCAGAAACTAGAAGTTCCTGAGGTTAATTTTGAAGAGTCATACTTTACTGGCAATAAGATGCATATGTACCTTGGTTTAGGTTCGTTGGTTGCAGCGGGCTTAACGGGGTTAACTGCTCCAGATGGAGAGGGTGTAACAACTACGAATCAACCATCAAAGAACACTGCGCATGCTTACCTTGCCGATGCCACGCTGGCTCTAGCAGGAGCAGCCATTGTTTCAGGTTTATACCTTCACTGGGAAGATGTTAACGTAGATAACGGTTTCATGGATCCTGATAATTTACATATGATATTAACAATTTTGGGGTCAGCAGCTTATGCTTATGCCATTGTTAAAGCCCCTAGTGTCATTGGCGGCTCAAGCAATGGACATTCCAGTGCAGGTATTGCTGGCGGAGCATTGATGTTGACAGGGATTGCATTCGAATGGTAAAAACTATGCACATGCTGCTATTGGCTATCATGATGACTTATGCGGCACCGGCTATATTGGCTGCTAATCTTATTCCTGACATGCTTAAATCTTATGAAGCAGAAGGTGGATCACATTTTGATGCCAAGGCAGGCGAAGACTTTTGGCATCAAACGTTCCCTGCACCTGCAAAAGCAGAAAATCAGCAGCCTCGCAGTTGCCAAACCTGTCATGGTATGGATCTTAAAAAATCTGGGGAACATATCCGTACAGGTAAAGTAATTGATCCGATGGCGCTCTCTGCCAACCCTGAGCGTTTTAGCGACGCTAAAAAGATTAAAAAGTGGTTTCGTCGAAATTGCAAATGGGTGCTAGGTCGTACCTGTACAGCTCAGGAAAAAGGCAACATCCTGCTTTACTTACAAAACCAATAAATATATATACGGAGATATAAAATGATTCGATTTTTAATGTTATTCACGGCTTTTTTTGCAGCCCAAACAGCCTTTGCTACAGATAACTTCCTTGGTATTCCGCGTTTTAAGGGTGTGAAACCTGTTTTTAATACAAACTATCAGTCCAACTGTGCAGAATGCCATTTTGCTTATTTCCCTGGTCTGTTACCTGCACGTTCGTGGAAAAAACTACTTCAACCCGCATCATTAGAGGATCATTTTGGGGAGAATGCAGAGTTGGATGAAGGAGATCGTCGAGATATTCTGGATTTCCTAGTGCGTTATTCTGCAGATAACTCACATTACAAACGCTCTATTAAAATTATACGTTCATTATCAGAAGATGCTACACCTTTACGTATCACTGAAACGCCATACATTAAACGCAAACACAGTGAAATTCCTGTTAGCTGGATTAAAGGTAATAAAAAGGTTCGCTCACTAAGTAACTGTGCAAAATGTCATACGCAAGCCAAAGAAAAGGGTGTTTTTGATGATGATACTGTCTTTATCCCAGGGCATGGCGAATGGGATGATTAATGTTCGATATGCTTTATAAAGTATGTCGTAGACCTTCAGGCGCCTGTCTTTTGGACAAATGGATTTGCTTTATATGCTAGGGAAGCGCTGATCAACGTGTGATTTGCGATTCCGCATCCAAATTTAGCGATTTCTGCGTTAAAGATTTTAGCAATAGCGGTGCTATTACTTAATATCTTCCTTGAACTCTCAACGTTTGAATTTCAGTCTCATCAAAGCAGAGTTAATCAGCACCTCCTTAGGGACGTGCTGATTAATTTTGGATGGATGGATACAACTGATGTTGGTCAATGTTTCATTAAGATAAGAAGAATTAATTTTAATTAGTTGTCATCCAGTAAAAAAATATCATAGAAAAATAGTAAAAAAAACATAGCGTGCGCCGATGCGCTTTATGTTGAAATGTGAATTCGAACCTCAAGGTGATCAGCCGCAAGCTATTGCTGAATTGGTGGCGGGCATTGAAGCTGGTGAGAAGCATCAAACCCTGCTTGGTGTCACAGGTTCGGGTAAGACATTTACCATGGCATGTGTGATTGAAAAAACACAGAAACCAACATTAATTTTAGCTCCAAATAAGACACTGGCTGCACAATTATACGGTGAATTTAAACAATTTTTCCCTGATAATGCCGTGGAATACTTTGTTTCTTATTATGATTATTACCAGCCCGAGGCCTATGTGCCTTCCTCGGATACCTATATTGAAAAAGATTCAGCAATTAATGAACAGATTGACCGCATGCGCCATGCCGCAACACGGGCTTTGCTAGAGCGCGAGGATGTGATTATCGTAGCATCGGTATCATGTATTTATGGTTTGGGAAGCCCAGAAGCCTATGCCAAGATGTTGCAGTACTTTGAGGTTGGTCGTGAAGTTGATCAGCGGACGGTAGTCAATAAATTGGTGGAACTGCAATATGAGCGCAATGATGTGGACTTTCATCGTGGCACATTTCGTGTGCGCGGCGATGTGATTGAGGTTTTTCCTGCCCATGCCGAAGATTTTGCCATTCGTGTGGAGTTGTTTGGTGATGAAATTGATGCCATTTCACAGTTTGATCCGTTAACGGGAAAACGTTTGCAATCACTGCATAAATATACTGTTTTTCCAAAATCTCACTTTGTTACGCCACGTAATCTGTTGCTGCGAGCCATGGCAACCATCAAAGAGGAATTGGCAGAGCGTTTGGCGGAGCTTTATGATCAAAACAAACTGGTCGAAGCCCAACGTTTGGAGCAACGCACGGTTTTTGATCTCGAAATGATTCAGGAAATTGGTTATTGCAGTGGTGTAGAGAATTATTCGCGGCATTTAACCGGGCAAGAACCTGGTAAACCACCGCCAACACTGCTTGATTATTTGCCCAATAATGCCTTGGTGATGATTGATGAGTCGCATGTCACAGTTCCACAAATCGGAGCCATGTTTAAGGGTGATCGCTCGCGCAAACAAACCTTGGTAGACTTTGGCTTTCGCTTGCCTTCAGCTTTGGATAATCGACCTTTACAATTTCATGAATTTGAAGCGATTGTAGCACAAAATATTTATGTATCGGCTACACCAAGTGTGTATGAAATGGAAAAAACAGGTGGGGTATTTGCTGAGCAGGTCATTCGCCCGACAGGTTTACTTGATCCTGAAATAGAGATACGTCCAGCCTCAACACAGGTGGATGATTTTGTTTCGGTGGCAAATGAGGTCATAACACGTGGTTTTAGAGTGTTGGCGACGTGTTTGACCAAACGTATGGCGGAAGATTTAACTGAATACCTTAATAATCTCGATTTAAAAGTCCGCTATTTACACTCCGATATTGATACTGTGGAGCGTATGGAGATACTGCGGGATTTGCGTTTGGGTGCCTTTGATGTGTTGGTGGGAATTAACTTGTTACGAGAAGGACTTGATTTGCCAGAAGTAGCATTGGTAACGATTTTTGATGCTGATAAAGAGGGCTTTTTGCGCTCCGAACGTTCTTTGATTCAAACCATTGGGCGTGCGGCACGCAATGTTGAAGGTAGGGTTATTTTGTATGCAGATAAAATTACCAAGTCGATGCAAAAGGCGATGGATGAAACGGCACGAAGGCGTGAAAAACAGCTGGCATACAATGAACAACATGGCATTACACCGCGAACAGTAAAATCTGCGATTAAAGATATTTTGGGTTCAGTGTATGAAATGGATTACGGGCATATCCCCGAGGTGGAAGAAGCTGCGCCGTTGAATGCCTACGATGCCGCGATTCGCATGAAAGAATTGGAACGATTGATGACAGAAGCTGCGGCTGACCTGCGTTTTGAAGATGCAGGAAAATATCGTGATGAGCTTTTGATGCTAAAACAAAACCATGAGCAACAGGAAGAAAATAAAGATGCATGAAATCCCTAAACTTAGTGAAGCTAAGATTGTAAGTTGGGTGGGTGAAACATATGCCCAGCGTGGTAAAGATTATTTTGAATGCGATAAAGTGCTTGAGTTCATTGAGTTGGATGATGTTTGTGGTGTGGATGCACGCGTGGAAGGTAAAACATCACATGCATATAAGGTCTCACTTGAATTTGGCTCTAGGGGCGGGTTAAAAAGCCGTTGTGATTGCCTAACAAAAGCCAAACATTGCCAACATGTGGCTGCAACTTTGTATGAATTGCTGGATGATCAGCAAGAAGAAATGGATGTTGATGGTGAAGAAGAACCGGCTACATCGGATACATTCTCCATGTGGCTGGGCGGCATGGAGAAATCAGATTCAGGGCATACAGCAGCAATCATTTACCCTGATCATGTCAAACAACGGCTGCTCTATATTCTTGAACCTGATGCCCATAGCAGGCATATAGGTTTACGTTTTTTAACCGCGCGTATTTTAAAAGATGGCAGTTACGGCAAAGCGAATGCTTATCAGGCGAGTAATATTTTGGGGCATAATATTCCGCAATATATTTTATCTTCTGACGAACATATTTTAAAAACAGTGGCCAATGATAGTTCGCTATCGATGTCATTGCGCAACTATACTTTGAAGGGTGAAGCAGGCTTGGCATTGCTGCGCAGGTTGTTGGCAACCGAGCGTTGTTATTGGTTGGATCAAAATACACCTGCATTAAAATTGGCTGACAAATGTATGGCTGATTTTTTCTGGGAAAGTGATCAGAATGGGGCGCAACATTTGCAGCTTGCATTGCAGAAGCCTGTTGAAGAAGGCTATGTTCTTGCGACATCACCGCCATGGTATATTGATGCTAAAAATTACTGCGCAGGCGCAATTGAGTGTGGGCAAGAAGCTGATGTTGCAGAAATCCTTTTGAATATGCCTGCCTTGGATTTGCATTGCTCGGATGAAGATTTACAAGATATTGCAGAGCAGTTGCCTGAAGGTGTGCCGATGCCTGAACGTTTGCAATATCAACGCCGTAGCATTGCTCCAATTGCGACTGTGCAATTATTGACCAAGGAACTGAAACTTGATCGCCCACAGCCTGAAAAGCGGCATATTGTTGCAATCTTATTTGATTATGATGGTCATAAATTGCCTTTCGGGGAGTCAGCAAATCCAATATTCAGGACTGTTTCCCATGGTTTAGTGATTGATTTTGAGCGTGACATGGCTGCTGAGGCTGAGGCCGTTTCGTGTTTGTATGGTGCTGGTTTGCATGCTTTAAGAGATGATTATATGCCACGCAATCGCAAGCATATTAGTAAACATTATTTTAGTCTGCAAGATCATAACTATTGGCCTGAATGGGTGTTGTATGAAGTGCCAGTGTTGAAAGAAAAAGGCTTTCATGTAGAGATTTCGCCAGACTTTGCTTATCGCATGGAAACAGCGCAATCATGGCAGTTAGATATGGGCAAGCATAGTGATAAAGGTAATAGCCTTATGGGTCAGACCTCATTCACTGTAACGCTGGATGATGGTGAAGCGATTGATTTGATTGAAGTCTTAGGGCGTTGGGTGGGTATGAATCCCGATTTATTGCAAGAAACATCATTGTTGAACTTAAAAAGCAAAGAAACCGTTGCTTTGCCCTTGCTTGACGGACGTATGTTGGCGGCTCCTGGTGAGATGATTGCCAATATTTTGCATTATATGCTGGATGTGTTTGCTAGTCATAAACCACAGGAGGTGATGTTAAGCGCACCACAAATGTTGGCGTTGGAAGAGAGTTTGAAAGATGCGGAAGTACCTGTGCAGGTAAGTAGTAGTGTATGGCTTCAGCACATGAAAAAACTTGCGGATTTAAAAAGCATTCCTGAATGCCAACCACCTATAGGATTGCAAGCTGAGTTGCGTGATTATCAATCTGAAGGCTTGAGTTGGTTGCAATTTTTACGAAAAATGCAGCTTAACGCTATTCTCGCAGATGATATGGGTTTGGGGAAAACCGTGCAGGCATTGGCACATATTTTAACCGAGAAAGAACAAGGACGTTTGCAGGATCCAGCTATCGTGATTGCTCCGACCAGCTTGATGTACAACTGGCGACGTGAAGCTGAAAAATTCACACCAAGCTTGAAGGTCTTGGTACTACACGGTTCGGAACGTGCAAAACACTTTGGCTCATTGCAGCAGTACGACTTGGTTCTAACCACATACCCTTTGTTGGTGCGCGATTTTGAAGTATTACAAGCACAACCTTGGCACTTGTTGATTCTTGATGAAGCTCAGTATATTAAAAATCCACGTTCTAAAATGGCGCAGCAGGTTAGAAAGCTCGATGCGGCACATAAGTTATGTATGACGGGCACACCGATGGAAAATCATTTGGGTGAATTGTGGGCGCAATTTGATTTTCTTATGCCTGGTTATTTATATGATCAAAAGAATTTTATGCAGCTATTTCGTAAGCCTATTGAAAAAGAAGGTGATGTTGCGCGTCAGGAAGCCTTGAACTTACGTGTGCGACCATTCTTGTTACGCCGTAGTAAAGAAGAAGTTGCTGCGGAATTGCCACCCAAAACAGAGATGATTCGTAGCATTGATTTGACAGATCAACAGCGTGAAATGTATGAAAGTGTACGTTTGGCAATGCAGAAAAAGGTGCGTGCTGCTGTTGCTTCATTGGGCATGGATAAAAGCCAAATTATTGTGCTTGATGCACTGCTTAAAATGCGGCAAGTATGTTGTGACCCTCGTTTGGTAAAAGGTGTTGCTGAGGGGGATGTCCCTAGATCTGCAAAACTGGATATGTTGCGAGAAATGCTGGTTGAGATGATTGAAGAAGGTCGTCGTATTTTATTGTTTTCGCAATTTACAGGTATGCTCAAGTTAATTGAGGAAGAGTTAAAGGCACTTAATATTGATTATGTGACGCTAACAGGTAAAACGAAAGATAGGCAAACGCCTGTTGAACGCTTTCAGAATGGTGAAGTACCATTATTTCTGATTAGTTTGAAGGCAGGTGGTGTTGGTTTGAATCTAACAGCTGCTGACACAGTGATTCATTATGACCCTTGGTGGAACCCTGCGGCTGAAAGTCAGGCAACCGACCGCGCCCACCGTATCGGACAGGATAAGTCAGTATTTGTTTATAAGCTTATTACGGAAGGCACTGTAGAAGAAAAAATTCTTGAATTGCAAGGTCGGAAACGTGAATTGGCAGAGGGTATGTATCAGAAGGGCGGAGTTAGAAAACAGCTTTGGACACCTGATGATATGGATGCTTTGTTTGCACCGTTAAAATAAAGGGGGCTCGAAAAAGTTACATGGTTTAAGGGTCATATTTTTTATTTTTAGAGCCGCAATATATGCAAAAACAGGCTAAGTTGTTGTAAATGAAGTGTTTCAAATGTTACCCACATAAGCTGTGGATAACTTTGTGGATGACTTTCTTTATTTCGTTAAATTTGTCACATTAGAGCCCTGTATGACATGTTGCCTATTATTTAATCAATATAACTTTATTGTTATATAACAATGACTTATGTAATTATATTAATATACATTTTATGTAAATTGGGTTAAGTTGAAAATGATCACGATATTGTGGAGAACTTTGTATATTTGAGCTTGTTGGGTCTTGCATTGTGTTGTATTTTATGTAAACAGAGTTTCCGGACTGGAAAGCTTACCTGCCTTTTGTCACACTTAGGCTCATGCTTGAAATAAAAGATTTATCATTGGCTGTTCCAATGCAACAGACAGCTGTTCAGGCTGTTAGTCATGTCTCACTATGTATAAAGGCTGGGCGCGTTATGGGGCTGGTTGGGGAGTCTGGTTGTGGCAAAACACTCACGGCACAATCCATTTTACGTTTGGGTGAGCATCAGGGCATCACGAAAATAAACGGTGATATTCAATTGCATGGTGAAAGTGTTTTTGCCATGTCTGAAAAGCAATTAAGAAAAGTGCGTGGTGGAAAAATCGCCATGATTTTTCAAGAGCCAATGACGGCATTGAACCCTGTCTTCTCGATTGGCAGTCAGATGCTTGAGGTTATATCTCTGCATTTAGATTTAAACCGTCGTGATGCCAAGTTGCATGCTATGCAGTTATTGGAAGATGTTGGTTTGCAAGATGTTGAACATCTATTGCAGCAATACCCCGATGCTTTATCAGGTGGTATGCGCCAACGTGTATTGATTGCCATGGCGATGTCTGCCAACCCTGATTATATTATTGCCGATGAACCAACCACGGCATTGGATGTGTCGGTACAAAAGCGCATTATTGCTTTACTTCGAAAATTACAACAAGACAAAGGCTTGGGTATGTTATTGGTGACCCATGATTTTGGTTTGGTTGCTGAAATGTGTGATGATGTGGTTGTTATGTATGCTGGTGAGGTGGTTGAGAGTGGCACAGTGATGGATATTTTCGATCATCCAGCCCATCCCTATACGCAAGCCTTGATGGGTTGTCGCCCTGAAGTGGCGATGCGTGGGCAAGCCCTCACTGTTATTGATGGGCAGGTTCCTGCACCAGGCGAATGGCCAGAAGGCTGTCGTTTTGCAGCGCGTTGCCCCTATGCTGATGTTGATTGCCAGAAGACTGTGACTGCCAATGCTTGGCTGCAAGGTGAGCATATTGCGCGTTGTGTGCATGTGTCTATGCAAGCGGAAGGGCAGGCAAGCATAAAGGCAGATATATCATGTTAGAAGTTCGCGGCTTAAGTAAAACGTTTCAAAGTGGTGGTTTATTACGTCAAGGGCAAAGTAAAAAATCTGTTGATGATGTGAGTTTTCATTTGCATGCGGGTGAAACGCTGGCAATTGTGGGTGAATCAGGCAGTGGGAAATCAACTACGGCACGTTTGGTAATGCGTTTGATTGATAGTGATGCAGGTCAAATATCGTGGCAGGGAAACGATGTCACCCACTTAAAAGGGCGAGCCTTACGGATGCAGCGGCATCAGATTCAAATGGTTTTTCAAGATCCCTTTGCTTCGTTGAATCCGCGTATGCGAATTTGGGAAAGTGTTGCGGAAGGTTTAAGAGTTCATCGCCCCGATATGAACAAACAACAGCGCCGTGATGCGGTGGCAGAAGTATTACAGCAATGTGGTTTAAACGATGCTATTATGCAACGCTATCCACATCAGTTCTCTGGTGGTCAACGGCAACGGATTGGTATTGCCCGTGCTTTGATTGTGAAGCCAAAAGTTTTGGTATTGGACGAACCTGTTTCAGCCTTGGATGTATCAGTTCAGGCGCAGATTTTAAACCTTTTAAAAGATTTGCAACAGGCATCCAACCTAGCTTATTTGTTTATTTCCCATGATTTATCGGTGATTCAGCATATTGCTGATCGGGTGCTGGTAATGCTTGATGGAAAAGTGGTGGAGCAGGGTGATGTTGCTGATGTGTTTGCCAAGCCACAACATGATTACACATGTGAATTATTGGCAGCTAGACCTATCACACATCCTGCTGAACGTATCAACCTGTAATCACGTATGGATGAGCTTTTACTCTGGCAGTATGTTGCTACAGCACTGATTTTTGTCTGGACGGGATTTGTACGTTCGGGGCTTGGTTTTGGTGGTGCTGCATTGGGTTTGCCATTGTTACTATTAGTGATTGATGACCCGCTTATCTGGTTGCCTTTGATCGGTATACATTTGTTGTTTTTTAGCTCCATTACGATCGGCTCAAAGTTGGCTCATGTTGATTGGATATTTGTTCGTCGTGCTCTAATCATCATGGTTATTCCTACCTTATTGGGTGTATTTGGGCTGTTAACCTTGCCAACCGCATGGCTTATTATATTTATTTATAGCATTACGTTGTTTTATGGCGTGTGTTACTTGTTGAAGTACCAGATTCAAAGCCAAAGTGTGTGGGTGGATAGGGTTTTATTGGTATTAGGCGGCT
>CAYPXU010000010.1:0-21447 GCA_964414875.1 uncultured Zetaproteobacteria bacterium
GCGTGGATTTATTGCTGCAAGCTGCTGCTATTGTGCATGTTGATCGACCCGATGTCCGTTGGCATGTGATTGGCAGCGGCGCATTGTTAGAGCCATTAAAACGGCTTCGCGACACCTTAAATATGCACGATATCATTGCATTCAATGGTTTTTTACCTGAAAAGAAAGTCCAACAACATCTATGGTCAGCAGATTTATTTATGCTGCCTACCCGCTCCCTTGAAGGTTTTGGTTTGGTAACATTGGAAGCCAATGTGCTTGGGCTACCTGTCATTGCCACACCTGTTGGCGCAAATCTTGATGTGGTATCGTGGCATCCGCTCAACCGTATCGCAGAACAAGCAACTCCTGAATCACTCGCCAAAGAAGTGCTACAATATCTGAATACATTGCCAAACTTTAACGCTCGCCAAAAGCTAGCCACCGAAACCGAGCAGCATTTCGCATGGCAAAAACATGATCATGCCTTGATCGCAGCCGTTCAATCTTTGGCATGAAAATCCTGCATTTAATCACGCGTATGGATCGAGGTGGCTCAGCCGTTAACACCCTGCTTTCGGGCATTGAGCAATGCCGCTTGGGGCATCAGGTTACGCTAGCTTTCGGACCCAGCCTTGAGTCAGACATGTCTTTGCAAGAACAGACTAAAGTGGATGAAGATGTGGCAATATTTAAAGCGTTAGGCGGCAACATCGTTGCTCTACCAGCCATGTTGCGCAGCATGGGCATCCATGATTGGCAAGCCTACAAGCAGATCAAAACACTTTTGCTACAAAATTTTGACATTGTTCACACCCATACATCCAAGGCAGGTGCTTTGGGTCGCTTGGCTGCAAAGCATGAAACTATTGTACACACGCCGCACGGGCATATTTTTCATGGTTATTTCGGGACATTAAAAACCAACGTGTTCATCATCATCGAACGTTTCTTAGCAAAAAGAAGCAAAGCACTGATTGCCCTGACCAAAGCCGAACGCGATGATCATTTGGCATTATCCATAGGCATAACAAAGCAATGGCATGTTATTCCCAGTGGTGTTGATATTCTTCATATCGAACAAGAAGTTAAGCAGCTTCGCAAGGAAATAAAGTGGGATGCGGTTTCTGTAGGCAGGCTTGTGCCTATCAAAGGCATGCAACGTTTGATTACTGCCTGGGCAAAGGTATGTGAATACAAATCCAATGCTAAACTCGCACTGGTCGGTGATGGTGAAGAGCGTCATGCATTGGAATTATTGGCAGACAAGCTGGGTATTGCAGAAAGTATTCATTTCGCAGGCTGGACAGATCCTTTGCCATACTTGGCTTCGGCTCGTTGTTTTGCTTTGTTATCGCATAATGAAGGCATGGGTCGAGCTGTCGTTGAAGCCTTTGCTGCGGGGCTACCATGTGTGGTGTCAGATGTTTGTGGTTTGCGTGAATTGGTTGATGATCGTGTTGGCTGTGTCGTGAATGCCAATAATGCTAAAGAAGTGGCAGATGCTTTGCTAAAAGAATGGAATGACACAACAATCAACGCAGCAAGAGAGCATGCTAAATCTTATTCTGTGGAGGTCATGATACATGCTTTGGAGGAGTTATATCAACATGTTCGCACGTAGTTTTTTATTATCATGTTGTTTATTTTTAGGCGCATTCAGCAGCTTCGCTGCCGATGTCGATATGCTGCGCCTACAGCAATTACTGGAAGTATCCGATCGCCTAGAACTTGCAGAAACACAGAGAGCTGCAAGCCCTGCACAAACAACAATTTCTTTGCACGACATCCATGCCCCCAAACGTGTTTTGATTGATGTGCGTAGCAAGCATTCTGATGGCATACATGATATGGATATGTTAATTCATTTAGCTAAAAAACGTGGCATTGATGCTTTGGCATTTACCGAACATGACCGTTACTCCATTCGCTTCGGCATTGATCCAATGCCGAATATTTTAGGCTATTCCATGCAGCACCCATCACTCTATGTTACGGGGCTGGATTATTTTTTCTCGGATTTAAATCGCCAACGCGCCCAACACCCTGAGATTCAACTGTTTGCAGGCACCGAATCAACACCTGGTTACACATGGTCTGGCACCCCCTTTAAAGATTTAACCTTACATAATGCTGAACGACACCTCATCACCTTGGGCATCGAAACACCCGAACAAGTTGCAGGTCTAAGCAGCTATGATTTACGCCATGCTTACGGGCATCGTGCGATTTCTTTGGCATTTTGGTGCGGTTTTATATTTGTTTTAATGATTGTTTTCATGCGTCGCCGTAAGCGCTCCATCGCTTTGTTATTGATGGCATCTTGTATCGCATTTTTAACATCATGGTTCATGAAACCCTCCATAGATCCTGATGCGGATTTCATCGATACTGCACGTGAACAGGGTTTATTCGTTATTTGGACACATCCAGGCACATTGTCAGGCGTGAGAGAAGGTCCTGCGGGCATACAACTGGATACGCCTCCCTATAATAAACGCGTGTTCAAAGAGCCAACCGCCGATGCTTTTGCAGCAGTTTATGGTGATACCGATCAGAACACCGTCGCTGGCGGTCTTTGGGATCGTTATATGATGGATTATATGCGTGCTTACCATGACAAGCCTATTTGGGCAGTTGCCGCTGGTGATTATCATGAAGAAGGTATGGCAAATGAATATTTGGGCAACTACCCTATGGATGTTTGGAGTAAAACTGCCAAACCCAATGATGTTCTAGCAGCCATGCGTCAAGGCCATATGGTAGCATGGGGTATGAGCAAAGATAAGAATATCGCCATGAAAACTTTATATTTAGAAGATGCCGATGGTTTGCGTTTATTGCCTGGTGATGAAGCAGATGTTCGCCCACCATTACATGTCGTTGCGGCTTTAACAAATGCTGTGCAAGACTCCAAAGAATACAGCGCAGGGTTTAAAGGTGAGTGGATTGTCGATGGCAACATCGTAAAAACAGAACTATTGCAAGTGAACGCCAAACAAACACCCATTATACCATTGCAAACCACCAAGGGGGCACATGTTATCCGTTTACAAATAAAGCAAGGGTTACGCATGGTCGCCAACCCATTTTTGGTACACATTAAATGAAACTTATCACCATTCACCAACCGAACTACCTGCCGTGGGCTGGTTTCTTCCATAAATGGATGATTTCCGATGCCTTTATTATTTTAGATACCGTACAATATCATAAAAATGAGTGGCAAAATCGCAATCGCATCAAAACTTCCCAAGGCGCACAATGGCTTACTGTGCCCGTAACCTACCGTTTCCCACAAACCATCGAACACGTTGGCATTGCAGCCAAACCTTGGGCGCGCAAACAAATTGCTGCCATTGAGCAGAACTATGCCAAAGCACCCTATTTGGATAAATATTGGTCTGAATTAAAGCCCATCTTTGAGCAACCATGGCAAGACCTATGTGCATTAAATGTTGCGATGATTCGTGCATTGGGAGCTATGCTTGCCTGTGAAGCACCCTTATTATTGGCATCGGAAATGGCAAAGGTATCGGATGATCCAACACTACGCTTGATTGAGTTAAGCAAGGCTTTGGATGGCACGGCCTATTTATCAGGCTCTGAAGGTCGCAATTATTTGCAGCAATCCACCTTTCAAGATGCCAACCTCGAACTTTACTTTCAACAAGTCGAAGCACCTGTATATCCACAGTTGCATGGTGATTTTATTTCTCATTTAAGTGTATTAGACGTACTATTTCATTGTGGTGATACAAGCAAAGAAATTATTCGTAATATGGGAGGCATGACGCCATGACAAATCCGCAAAAATATTCTCCCAAACGAATTTTAGCCCTCGCGCCACACCCTGATGACCTTGAGATTGGCTGTGGCGGCACATTGGCAGAACATGCTGCACGCGGTGATGAGGTGCATATCTTTGTCGCCACATATGGTGATATTGGTGGTACTAGCGAAATACGCAAAGCTGAACAGCAAGCCGCCTCAAATATTTTGGGGGTGCATAAAATTCATTGGGGAGGGTTTTCAGATACTATGTTGCCACATCAGACTCAGGAACTGATGGCAAAACTTGAGTCCATTGTCCAAGAGGTCGAGCCAGACACAGTTTACGTAAATTATGGTGAAGATACCCATCAAGACCATCGTGTGTTGGCACAAGTGGCACGCTCCGTAACGCGTTACGTTGCCAACGTGTTATCTTATGAAACCCCATCTTCAACAGCGTTTGAACCCACCGCTTTTATGGCTATTCAGGATGTTTTACCACTAAAACTACAAGCATTGGAAGCCCATGCCTCACAACTTGATCGCACCCATATGCGTTTAAATATTATTGATATTGCACTCGCAACAGCACACTTTCGCGGCATGCAAAGCAAGCTATCCAGTGCTGAGGCTTTTATCCCCGTGCGTATACAGCTTTAATCAACACCATGATTCCACATTCACGCCCCATATTTGATAAGCACTTCTCTGAATCCGTGCAATCCGTTGTATCTTCGGGGCATACAGTATCGGGTGAACAAGTGACACGCTTAGAGCAGTCAATCATGCAACATCTAGGATGCCATGCTAATGCAGTTGCTGTGGATTCTGGAACCAGTGCCTTGATGCTGGCTATTCGTGCATTATCTGCAAGTTTTTCAACACGCAATACTACCGCACGTATCGGTATTCCAGCCTATGCATGCGCATCATTATTGTTTGCTGTTCGCGCTGCAGGCTGCACACCAGTCTGCATGGATTGTAAACATGACCTTCGCTTAGATGAAAATAAAGCATGGGATATTGCTGCTAGCCTCGATGCTATTATTCTAGTGCATCCATTTGGCATGATTGAACCTCTGGTGAAAGAAGGCTGGCCATGCCCTGTAATTGAAGATATTGCTCAAGCAGCAGGGGCAATGCTGGATGGAAAGGCTATTGGCTCTTTCGGTGACGTGACTATCGCATCATTTTACGCCACCAAGCCATGGGGTGGTGCTTATGGAGGCATGCTACTGGGCTCGGAAGAGCTTTGTTCGCAAGCACGTGCCATGTCGAACCCTGATGCAGATGATTTCACACAAGCCTATGTCGGTCATCATCAGCTCTCAGATATACATGCTTCTTTGGTTTTGTGTCGTTTGGCATCCTACGAACACGAAATACAGCAGCGTCAGCAACACATGTTATGGCTTGATACACACCTACCCCAAGCTTACAGACAAAGCATAAACAACCGAGAAGCGGGCAATGCTTTTCGTTATATCATTCGTGTAAACAACGAAGCCGAGAAAATCATCCAACATTTACGCAAACACAGCATTGGTGCGAGCAAACCCGTTCAACAGCCACTCAACCTTGCCACAGGTGAAACATGTGAAGGTGCATACCAAGCATGGAAAGATTGCATCTCGCTGCCATTATTGCCAATCATGAGTCATGATGAATATAAACAATACGAAGACGGATTAAACATATGTCTCCCATGTTAGACAGCAGCCTCACCCGAAACACGGCATTGTGTTTAGGGCTTTTATTTGCCTTCCCGTGGTCTTTGCATGGACTCTTTACACAAGGTTTTGCCTTGGCGATGGCTGCATGTTTGATTGCCTACGGTCTTATGCCCTATGTCATTATATTGGCACATAAAGTAGGGGCACTGGATGTACCAAGTAGCAGACGTGTTCATGCCACGATCACGCCGCGCATTGGCGGGCTATCGGTTATATTAGCGGTCAACATCACACTATTTTTAAATTTTAACTACTCCCTAGAACTCAAAGGGGTATGCATATCCGCTTTAGTCGTTGGCTGTTTATCATTGTGGGATGATATTCACGAATTATCTGCATCCATAAAACTTTTAGGGCAATTATTGGCTCTGGGCATTTTAATGGCTGCTGGCGTACACGTTGATTTTGCACCTGATACTTGGTGGGGCTCTGGCTTAGAATATGCGGTCACAGCACTATGGGTTATTGGCATCACCAATGCGTTTAACTTCCTTGATGGTATCAATGGTTTGGCAGCATCATTAGCAGCAACCACAAGCCTATTAATGGGTTTGTTGGCGTGGCATACGGCGCAAACATACATGCTATTTTTATGCTTGGCTTTAGCTGGTGGTGCTATTGGTTTTTTACCTGATAATGCCCGCTATCAAACACCTGCTCGTAGTTTTCTGGGTGATGTTGGAAGCACCTATTTGGGCTGGATGATGGCTGCTATTGCCGTTATGGGCGACTGGTCTTCAGATGGTGCAATCAAAGCTTATGCCGCACCATTACTCATTTTTTCTGTAATGATTTTTGATATGATTCATACCACTATCGCACGCATTCAACGTGGTGATGTTCGTAATGCCCGTGAGTGGATTGAATATGTCGGACGCGATCATTTACACCACCGCCTGATAGCTTTGGGCTGCTCGCAACAGCAAGCTGTCATGCTTATTGTGGGTTTCTCATGCATGGTCGGCTTGGCTGCTTTGGCTTTGGTCAAAAGCCCGATTCTTAGTGTATGGTTATTATTGGGGCAAACCCTTGTATTTTATGTTATTTTAACCGTATTAATGGGGAGGGCTACAAATAAGTGAGTCAGTTACTTCAAACATGGTCAGATATTTCTTCCGTATTGGCTGCCAGCCAGATACGTTTGTTAGCTGTGTCCAAATATACCTCTGATGAGGCTGTACAAACATTGCTTGAGGCTGGGCAACATGACTTTGCCGAATCTCGCCCTCAAAACCTACGTGATCGAGCTATAAAGTTCCCTCATGCACAATGGCATTTTATTGGCCCGCTGCAAAAAAACAAAGCCAAGTATATTGCCCAATATGCCTGCATGTGGCACTCACTTTGCGATTTAGAAACGGCTCAAGCTGTTGCCAAACATCTCGGGCAGCGCACCTTACCCGTATTGATTCAGGTTAATATTTCAGGCGAGTCTCAAAAACAAGGTGTACAGCCAGAAGCTCTGTTAGAATTATTCACTTCTGTATCTTCTATAAATCAGTTAAATGTCATTGGTTTAATGGGCATGGCAGGTAAAGATGTGGATCCTGCACCCGCATTTCGACTTTTACGCCAACTACGGGATGACTTACAATTGAAATATGGCAGAATTAGCGAATTATGTATGGGAATGAGTGGGGACTGGGAGATTGCTGCCCAAGAAGGTGCAAGCATGGTGCGTTTGGGAAGTACTTTGTTTAAATCTGTAATAATGCATCAAAACAACGAGTAAAAGGTAGGCCATGCAAAATCTAAACATTACATTTATTGGTGGTGGAAACATGGCAGAAGCCCTGATTTCCGGCTTAATCCAATCTGGACATGGCAGCCATCATATTTGTGTCTCCGACATCAATGCAAGCCGTCTGAATGATTTACATCAACGCTACGATGTTAAAATCGATAACAATAACGTCTCCGCCATTGCAAAATCTGATATTTTACTGCTTGCAGTCAAACCACAACAAATGGATAACGTATTAGCTGGTATTAGCGAGCATCTACCTCCAAAATTGACTGTTATTAGTATTGCCGCAGGTATCAATATGCTTCGCCTAAAACAATTTCTAAATTCTGAAGACGCTGGTGTGGTGCGTGTCATGCCCAATACACCAGCATTGGTTGGCGCTGGCATGTCGGTATTGTTTAGTGAAGCTGATGATATTCATAAAAAACGTGCCGCATACGTGCTCGCAGCATCAGGCGAGACCGCATGGGTGGATGAAGAAAAACACATACACGCTGTAACGGCAGTCTCCGGTAGTGGTCCTGCTTATTTCTTTTTGCTTGCAGAGGTCATGCAGGCGACAGGTGAATCGCTGGGTTTACCCAAAGAATTAGCAGCTAAATTGGCGGCTCAAACAGCCTTGGGTTCTGGCAAAATGCTGGTCGAAAGTGGGCGCAGTGCCTCCGATTTACGCACCCAGGTCACCAGCCCTGGTGGCACAACACAGGCAGCTTTGGATGAAATGTATGAATGCGGTCTACCAGATGCAGTGCGCAAAGGTGTCACCGCCGCGAGCAAACGCTCTAGGGAGTTAGCAGCGTGATTTACTTGGGCTATTTCCTCCAAGCTGTAGCTGGCGTATTGGATATGGTTTTATTCTTAGCCATGATTATAGTCATTGCTCGCGCCGTATTATCATGGGTTTCACCCGATCCATACAACCCCATTGTACGCGTCATCAATCAATTATCTGAGCCGCTATTATTCCCTATTCGCCGCCGCGTTCCTTATTTAGGCGGCATGGACTTATCGCCCATCATTCTGTTAATGGTCATTTTCTTTTTGCAAAACTTTCTTGTTCAAAGCCTGAAACATTTGGCGATAGGCATGATTAACAGCTATTAAAGCTGCTAAAGGTATCGTTCAGCATCATTAAAATAGCCGCAACTATTCAGCTCACCCCTGATTTTCCCAATGCTTGCGTTAAGAAAGCCTCACTTACAGCAGTAAGCTACGTTTTCTTGCCTTGCCCTTGGAAAAAACAGAGATAATCTGAACCGTTACTTCTCATTTGTAACTATGCTGAATCGTTACAAATAGCCTTTTAAATTAAATAAGCTTGTTATTCTAACAAATTCTTGCATATTGCGCGGTTCCTAAAAGAAATTCTTTTTCTTTATCGCCATAAACACTCACTGATGTTTAGCGAATTGGAGCAATAATGTGCCCTACACATTCAGTGAACTTCTCTCGGGTACAATGGAAATAAAAATACATGTCATTTGAAAAACTCGGGCTATCAGCCGAATTACTTCGCGCTGTTGCCGATCAGGGTTATACAACCCCTACCCCAGTACAAGCTCAATCCATCCCTACCATTCTTGATGGTCACGATGTTTTGGCTGGTGCTCAAACAGGAACAGGTAAAACAGCAGGTTTTACCCTACCCATGCTGAATATTATGCAAAAGAACCATCCCGAACGTGGGCGCAAGAAGGCCATTCGCGCATTGGTTTTAACACCAACCCGTGAATTGGCAGCACAAGTTGCCGAAAGTGTCGCAACTTATGGAAAATACACACCCATACGCTCAACTGTCGTCTTTGGTGGCGTGGGTATCAACCCGCAAATCCAAAAACTACGCCGTGGCATTGATATTTTGGTAGCAACGCCTGGCCGCTTGCTTGATTTAGCCAATCAGCGTGAAGTCGACCTATCGCAAATTGAGTTTTTCGTACTCGATGAAGCCGACCGTATGCTCGACATGGGTTTTATCCATGACATTCGCCGTGTTATGAAATTATTACCTCCAAAACGTCAAAACTTACTATTTTCTGCTACTTTTTCAGAAGAAATTAAAAGACTGGCACAAGGTTTTTTAAAGAACCCTGTTTATGTTGAAGTCGCACGCAATGAAACGTCACATCAGGTTACACAGGTTGTACATCCTGTCAGCAAAACCATGAAACGCGCCCTATTATCCAAACTAATTTTAGGCGGTGAATGGCAGCAAGTGTTGGTATTTACAAAAACCAAACATGGAGCCAACAGGCTTACCAAACAACTGGAAAGTGATGGCATTGGTGCAGCCGCGATTCATGGTAACAAAAGTCAAACGGCTCGTACCAAAGCTCTAGCAGGATTTAAAGCTGGCAGCATTCGTGTGTTGGTTGCAACGGACATTGCGGCGCGCGGTCTTGATATTGATCAGCTACCGCATGTCGTAAACTATGAATTACCGAATGTGCCTGAAGATTATGTACACCGAATCGGGCGTACAGGTCGTGCTGGCAATACTGGCGAGGCCATGTCCTTGGTAAGTAGTGATGAAGATAAGTTACTCTATGGCATTGAACGTCTGATTAAAAAGGCCATCCCTAAAGTCTCTATTGCAGGGTTTGAGCCTGATCCAGAAGATATCAAAGTCGCACAAAAAGAAGCTCAAGAACAAAAGCAACGTCGAAGCTCACATCAACGTCGACGTAGTCCAAATAGCAATCGCAAACCTGGACAAGGCGGAGCTAGAACTTCTGGTAACAGATCCCGTAGCAGATAAAAAAACGTGCATATAATAAAAAAGGCCTGCAAACATCTGTTTGCAGGCCTTTTTTATTATTCGAATTATTCTGTTCCAAACCTATTCGGCTGCGGGTAACGCTCCTGAATTGCCAGTAGTCCCATCGGCTTTCAATGCTGCTGGATCAAAACCAGCTGGAACTTCCGAAGAACTTCCACCAGAAGCAGGCAGGCTCTCTACTGGGGCAATATTACGTTCAATCACAGATCCAGCTTCTTGCTGTGTGAAAAATGCCAAGCTCAAACTTGTTGTCATAAATACGGCTGCCAAAGCGCCTGTTAATTTACCAAGAAAAGATCCAGATCCACGACTACCAAACAATGTTTGTGCGCCGCCACCACCAAATGACACACCCATATCTGCGCCCTGACCACGTTGAACCAATACAACAACAACCAACAGTACAGCCACAATCACATGTACGGCCAATAACACTGTTTCCATTTTTCTATCTCCTTACAATCTCAATCTAAATTACACATTCAATCAAAGCAGTGTTAAGCAAGCTTCGCGGCTGCTTCAATAAGTTTCATAAATGAATCTGCTTTTAGGCTAGCTCCACCAACCAAAGCACCTTCAACACCATCACAAGCCAATAATTCAGCCGCATTGCTTGGATTTACACTGCCACCATACAATACGCGGCAATCATGACCTAAACGTACAAGCTCTTCATGCACAAAGGCATGGGTTTCTTTTACTTGTTCCGGGCTTGCTGTTTTGCCCGTACCAATCGCCCAAACAGGTTCATAAGCCACCGTCAAAGGAACACCTGCATCAACACCTTCCAACACACTTAACTGTTCTTTTAACACCGCATTGGTTTTGCCACTCTCGCGTTCTTCCAAGTGTTCGCCAATACACAAAATTGGTTCCAAGCCATGTTCCCAAGCCATGTTTAATTTTTTGCAAATCAAAGCATTACTTTCATGCTGAATATCACGACGCTCCGAATGACCCAAAATAACATAATGACAACCTGCATCACGCAGCATCAAAGGAGAAATCGAACCTGTAAACGCGCCACTTACTTCACAATACATGCTTTGTGCGCCCAAACGCACGTCTTTTTCACTAAAAGGGAATGCCAACGGGTGCAACAATGTAAATGGAGGCATCAATGCAACTTCCACATGCTCTGGCGCTGGGTTTGCTCCCAAATCATCAACAAAATCCAATGATTCTTGAAGGGTGCCGTTCATCTTCCAGTTTCCAGCAATCAAACAACGTGTTGCATTTGCCATCATTCCCTCCCTCAGTAATATGTAAAACAAAGCGCAAAATGGGCGCGAAGTGTAAGAAATACTACCCTCAAAGCAAGGAAAACTCTATATAGGCATTACTAAAAGCTCACTGCCACCATGTTTGTTTTCTATATTACCTGAAAATGAATAGTAAAAATCACCTTTATCAAGACTTAACACCTCATAAGAATGTTTGGTCTAGCGCTTCGTTAACAGCTAGCTTCGCCCCCATGCAGGATAACATTTCACCTACCCCCAAACTAAAGGCCAACAAAGCACTCGGTCAGCACTTCCTTCGCGATCAACGTGCTATTGCAAAAATCGCTATGGCAGTTCCTGAAGGGGCATCCACCATAGAAATTGGTCCTGGCCCTGGCGCCATCACCCATGCTTTATTACAAAGGGTCGGTTCACTAACTGTGATTGAAAAGGACAACCGCTTTGCAAGCATGTGGGCAGAGCATGCCGTTGAACAAACCCTGTTAAACGTCGTTCACGGTGATGTACTCAAGGTTCTCGAAGAAACTGTGGCACAAACCCAGCCTGAATGGATTACAGGCAACCTGCCTTACAATATTAGTGGGCCACTGACGGCGCAACTCACCAGTCATAGTCTTTCAGGGGGCATGGTACTTATGTACCAACGTGAAGTGGGTGACCGCATTATGGCAGGCCCTGGAAGTAAGACCTACGGCGGGTTATCCGTATTAGCGAGGCATCATTACCATGTAAAACGCCTACTTTTATTGCCTCCTGGAGCGTTTGTGCCACCGCCAAAAGTGCATTCCGTTGTATTATTGTTTACGCCTCACGGTGAAACGCCACCATGTAGTTTTGAGACTCTGCAAAAAACTGTGCGCAAAGGTTTTGCCCATCGTCGCAAAACTATCCTAAATAATTTCAAAGGCTCATTAACTGCCGATGATTTTATAGCCATTGGTATTGACCCTCGTAGCAGAGGCGAGCAACTGGATTATGAGACATGGACGCGTATCACCAAGGCATACAACCCATAAGTCACTCCTATAGGCTAACCTTCATTTGGGAAGTCAGGCACGCACGCAACACGGTAGATAGCTTCCACATCATCCGCACAACTTTTGCTTACGCCAAGATCATGTAACAAACCATCCCGCAAACTGTAGACCCAACCATGCAATGATAAGCTTTTGCCAGCAGCCCAAGCATTCTGAACGATGCGTGTATGGCTTAATTTATCCACCTGACGTTTCACATTTAACTCACACAGCATATCCAAACGCTCCTCTTTACCTCTGCATGCGGCTATTTCATCAGCATAATCAATATAGGTATCACGAATACCACGAATCCAGTTATCTACAATGCCAAAATGCTGCGATTCCATCGCTGCTTTCACACCTCCGCAATCATAGTGCCCCGTAACGATAATATGCTCCACACCTAGCACATCCACGGCATATTGCACAGCAGACAAACAGTTTAAATCCGTATGCTGAACTTGGTTCGCAACATTACGATGCACAAACACTTGCCCTGGTTCCACACCAATCATTTCATTGGCAGGCATGCGTGAATCAGAACAGCCAATCCACATATATTTAGGATTTTTCAATGTTGCAAGATGTTTAAAAAACTCTGGATTTTGGCGCAAATGTTCCTGAGCCCAAGCTAAATTGTTATCTAAAAGGTGCTTCGGATTAGGCATAATAACCCCTTATGCTTCCAGCCAGTTGTTTAACTCGCCTTTTTTATCCAAGGCATACAATTCATCACAGCCGCCAACATGACGGTCATTAATGAAAATTTGTGGGATTGTGCGTACACCCGGCGCACGTTCCACCATTTCAACCCGTTTTTCTGGTTCGCTTTGCACATTGTATTCCACAAATTCCAATTCGCGCTGTTTTAACAATGCCTTTGCACGCATGCAATACGGACAGTAGTCACCTGAATAAACTTCAATTTTCGCCATTATTTAACCATCCTTCACTGTCCGCGTTAGCGACAGTACATGTATTTCATTGCTGATACTGCACAAAGCTTTGGATGCGAAATGTACCGTCATTCCCGTTGTAATAATATCATCAATCACCCAAATATGCCCAGCTACACTATCGCGCTGATGCCAGTAGTCCGTGTCTACGGCAAATGCCTTACGTAAATTTTTACGCCGCTGCGCGCCTGACAATGCTGATTGCCGAGGCTGATC
Organism: uncultured Zetaproteobacteria bacterium; assembly: GCA_964414875.1. Classification (GTDB taxonomy): domain Bacteria; phylum Pseudomonadota; class Zetaproteobacteria; order Mariprofundales; family Mariprofundaceae. The sequence goes on from CAYPXU010000010.1 coordinate 13,445, forward strand.
CCCCATGCGCCGCAATACTTTCCAATCCCATTCACAGCCAACATGCTTGGCAATCTGTTTGCATAAATCTGCTGCATGATGTTGCCCTTGCTTACGCATGCGAGATAAGGGCATCGGCACTGGCAGCAACAAATCATCAGGGTGCAGCACTTCTTTCAGGTGCTTCTCTGCGACCTCCAGCAGCCATAAAATGGCGGCATCGTGCCCTTGTAGTTTCCAAGCCAATACAACATCACGCACGGCATCCTTGTATGCATATAAACTATGCGTCACACATTGTGCAGGTCTATTCCCTAAACATTTTCCACACGGGCCAGGCACAAGCTCTTTTGGCAGTCCAATGCCACAAATACTACATGTATCAGTTGATAATGGACGAATCTTGGAAAAGCACTCTCTGCAACAACCTTTTTCATCAGCCTCTATCACCGTATGACAAAACAAACAGCATGGTGGAAAAAGCAGCGACTGAATGCAGCTATTCAGTGTATTATCCTATAACCAGTTCTTTTGCGAATAATCACCACGCAATAAACGTTGCATACTCACGGCCATAATCTGGCGACCCCATTTGAATTCTTTGTAGAGTTTTACGAAGTGCCAAATATCCTTCATGACAATCAAACGCTCTTTCATCGGCATCGCCATTAAGGCTTTGGGGAAATCCGCCTCATGCGGCTTGGCAAATGCAACTTTTAAAGGGTTCCATTGATCCGTCGTGCGACGCACTTCCGAGGCGATACTTTTACGGTAAATTTCCTGCACAGGTTTGTTTCGCAACATTGCATCAACAATCGATTCACCCGCAATGGCTCCCGAATGCAAAGCGCAGCTCATGCCTTCGCCAATCATATTCAAAAAACCTGTGGCTTGACCTGTAATTAATACACGTCCTTTACCAAACACATAACGGTTAATTAACGATGGTCCAAAATTCTCCGAGCAACCCTCATGATCAGCATCGGCAGGTTTTAAGTGTACCCCATGCTTTTCTTTAAAGTAGTTTGCCACATAAGCATGCCGATCATGAAATTTCTCGCCCACTTTATAACCTACACCAACAATCTGTCGACCATCACGGGCATGGCTCCACGTATAGTGCCCCAAATCAGGGTGAAACCAAAAGTGGAAATAGTCTTCATCCAATGGGCAATCAACAATCTCATGGAATTTTTGCCCAACAAAAAACATCGGAATATCTTTATGGTAAGTCGGATAAAGCGAACGCAACACAGGTGACACAGGGCCGTCCGCACCAATCACATAGCGAGTTTTCAATTGAAAACTATCACAACCTTTTTTGCGAGCCGTCACCAACACATGTTCATCGTTTTGCTGCAGTGATAAAAAGGATGTTTCATCCATCACTTCACCATGGCTCTGCTCAATCGCCCAATGATCGGCATAACGACGGTGTAAATGCGGTGTTGGGCCGCCAAAAAAGTCCATCGACATCGAAAGCATGCTAGGAAAATGAAAGGTCACACCTTTGCACGATGTTGGTTCATGTAATACTTTTCTCGGCAATGCTCCGAAATTTTCAATCAAAAAACGATGCCCACGCGGTGATAAAATACCGCTGCAAATTTTATGCCGTGGCAGCTTCTGTTTTTCTAAAATTACCGTTTCCAAACCTGCATCGAGCAAACGTTTTGCAGCTGCAGCTGCAGCAAGGCTGGCTCCCACAATAACTACATCAACCTGCCGCATCTTCACCCCTACGTTCAATCACTATGCCTAACAACTCCGCCACACAAAACACAGGTTTCCCTGTTATTTCTCGCAGCAAAGCCATATCAGCATGATTTTCAACAATCACCCGCTTAAAATTCCGCCCTTGAACCAGCCATTGCACCTGCTTTTCAATATCAAATTTCCCTGATTCATCTGCAATACTGCCAATGCCCGTCGCAATTGCCATACGATTCAAATCTAAATTTATCCCGCAGCCTGTTTGTTTGCGCAAGGCATCATAATGCTCAATACGGTTAGCATAATCGGCATGAAAGGGTGCTGCATCAATAATATACAAATCATCTTTTCCAATCTGCGCTTGAACATTGGCATCACAACTGATCACAAAAGGGCTTAACGCATCTTCTTTTTTGCTATTTTCGAACAAAGCAAGATCTTGCCTAGCGTGTGTGATCATAGCTGTTAGGTCAATGGATTCAGGGCACATCACATCACATGCGCCACATTGAATGCAACTTTCCAATGGCTCACGCAAATCCTCAGCTTGTGCCCCTGATTGCATGGCTTTGGCAATACCCTGCGGACTAAACATCACATCGTGATGTTGTTGCCACATTGGGCATGGAAGAATACAAAGCGAACAGCCTTGGCAATCAGCATAGTTTTTTAACTCTAATCTCATAACCATCAAAAAATCACATCCCGATTCAAAATCATGGCGGGATCAGCTTCTTTTTTAAGTTTTAAGTGTTTTTCCACTACTTCATCACCCAAAGCACGACGGATATAGCCTTTCATCATACCACCAAAACGGTAATAACTGGTCTCAAGCTCTACACCCACATCATAAATTTCATTTTTAAAGGATTGTAAGGTATCTCGGCTATACTCCTGCCCATTGTACATCGGCTCAAACTCACAGCCATAGGCAAACCCCTTAGCATCAGAAGGGATACTTGAAAGCTCATAGTGCTTTTCATGCTCATCACGCAAACGAATACCCACACAGTACAATGTGTAATAAGGGAAATATTTACGGCAAACTGCATTGCCTCGCTCAACAGCCTCGATAAATTTTTCGGCATTGGTTGCCAAATCAGGAATCACCATCTGACGCTCACCCCAGTGTTTCCAAACCGCTTTGGAAAACACCGCCGTTCGATCATACATCTCACCATCATGCATATGATGCTCTGGTTGCAAGTCTGGAAAAAGCTCCTTTTTTCGTTGCAATAGAAACAAAGCTTCCTTCCACTTCCAAGGGCGTAAAACAAAACTGGCTGCCAAACGTAAAGCAAAACCCAACTCACCATAGCCGCGTAGCCTATCTTTCATCTTCGACATAAATGCGGCTTCGCGCTCATCTGAATCAAATGCTACCAGCAAAGTAATGGCTGAATCCATCATGGTTAAAATACCTGTGTAATCGCAAGTTTGAGATTGATCGAGTTTCAACAAGTCTTCCACGCATATTTTAAGTGAATGATAATAAAAATAATGCATGCGTAGTGGCGTATAGGGGCGAATTCTAAGTGTTGCTTCGGTGATAATACCAAACTGCCCATAACCCAAAATCACCCGTTCAAACAAGCCAGAGCTTTCATCATCCGAGCATTCAACAATCTCACCTGTCGGTGTCACCACCTGCAAAGAAATCGCCTGATCCGCACTACAACCATGCTTGGAAGAATTCACATCAATGCCGCCCACACCCAATGTACCACCTACCGAAGATGTCAGATTTAACGGTGCAGAAAGATAGTCTAAATCATCACGGCGCAAAGTTTCTGCCAAATGATGCCAAAATATACCGGCTTGCGCGCGCACTGTTAACGCAGCTTTATCTACAGAAATAACGTGAGACATGCCCGTCATATCCAACAATACACCACCAAAAGCCACCGATTCACCTTCAGTTGTAAGCCCTCCACCACGCGTGGTGACAGGCACTTCAAACTGTTGTGCAAGTTTCATTAAACTCGAAATCTGTTCAGCACTTTTGGCAACCACCACACCATGCGGCAAACCATATGCCAAACCACCTGCATCAGTGACATAGACACCTGTTTCAAAGCGTTTTTCGCGTATTTCCATACCCTCTTTCTGTAAGGCTTCAACAAACACGCCCCATTGCTCACCTTGCCAGCGCGTTGGATTGGTCTGTTGGCGTGGAATACCTTGTAAAGCATCAGGTGCAACGACGTCTGTGGGCAAACTAAATACTGACATATTAAACCACCCTAAATCGCTTAGAATACAATATTGCCACCATAAAACTTGCACCCACCGTATCTGCCAACCAGTCCCAAATATCCGCATCACGCCCTATCACAAAAGACTGATGAAATTCATCACTTATGCCGTACATAGAAGCAAATAGCACGCTAGCTAATGCTAATAATGAATATTTTTCAATATGATGGCGAAATGCCATCCAAGCCGCATAAGCCATAACCGCATAGGCTGTAGCATGCATAAGTTTGTCCTTATTGGGGAAATCTAGCGGTGTCTCAATAAGTCTAGACTGTGAAGATAAAAAAAAGATAAGGCCACAATAAGCCAGCAAAAAGAGGGTATCACGCTGCATACGATTCATGCTCGCAGAATAGAGCTGCTAGCTCGTAGCACAAGTCATTATCCAAGCTTTCTTGCATCATTGTAAACCTAATGCTCTTCTATAGTTGACACTATCACCTCACCCTACAGCATAGCCACTATGCTTGAAGCTCCACATGATACTCGCCACTGGTTCGATCCTATCCCCAAAGATAGGCAACGGCGCTTTTCTGCATCCAGTCAACAAGGCATGCATATTACCTTAGCGGGGCAATCTCTCGTTAATTTTTCATCCAATGATTATTTAGGTCTACGCAATCACCCCCAAATCAAAGAAGCTGCCATCACTGCCATTCAAAAGGATGGCATGGGCAGTGGGGCATCAAGGCTTATTTCTGGGGATCACCCCCAACTACACCAATTGGAACAAGAGCTTGCAGCATGGAAAGGTTATGAGTCATGCCTCCTTGTAGGTTCGGGTATGTTGGCAAATATCGGTTTAATTCAAGGCTTGGCAGACCGTCATACCCATATATTTTCAGATAAACTCAATCATGCATCATTGGTGGACGGCGTGCGTCTATCGGGTGCAATATCACACCGCTTTAGCCATCAAAATTACGATCAGTTATCAGTATTATTACACAAACACTCGGCTCAAAAACGCATCATTGTTTCCGATGGCGTATTTAGTATGAATGGCGATTGCGCTGATGTTACAAAGCTTTTATCACTAGCAGAGAAACACGATGCTCTACTCGTGATTGATGATGCGCATGGTATAGGCTGCATAGGTGACAATCATCGCGGGCTAACATCTTCCATTGCAGGTCATAACCGCTTGGTTGAAGTCGGTACATTCGGCAAGGCATTTGGTGGGTATGGTGCATTTATTCTTAGCACATTTGCATTGATTGAAGGATTAAAACAACGCCTGCGCACCATGATTTATTCCACCGCACTTCCTGCTGCTATGCCTGCCGCTATGCTTGCATCCCTTAAGCTTATCAAAGATGGTGTGTTGCAAGATAAACTTCAAAAAAACTTGCAGTTGTTCCGCAATCAAACCGCTGGGCTTGATTTATTGCCTTCAGCTACAGCAATTCAGGCTTTGATTATTGGCAATGATGCCAATGCTATTAAGGCTTCTAAAAAGCTGCATGACGCAGGGTTCTTTGTACCAGCCATTCGCCCACCAACCGTACCAGAAGGCACATCACGTTTGCGCATCACCCTTTCAGCAGCGCATTCATCAGAGCAGATCAGACTGCTAACCACCGCACTCAAGGCGATGCCATGAGTCCTCTGGTCTTTATTCACGGTTGGGGTCAATCCAAACAAATTTGGCATCAACAACAAGCCCAATTTCCTCATGCGCACTTTCTGAACCTTCCTGGACATGGGGGTGAAAGCGATTGTACCGATTGGCTTGAAAATCTAGCAAGCAACTTACCCAAAGAAGCATGTGTTTTAGCTGGATGGTCACTGGGAGGCATGTTAAGCATGCAACTCGCTCTAACATACCCTGAACGTATCAAAGCATTGGTTTTGGTAAGCAGCACTCCCTGTTTTGCTAAAAAAGAAGGCTGGATTCACGGCTGTGATGCCAAAGTCTTACAGGACTTTCAACAAGGCATCGAACAACAAGCTGCCAAAACAATGTCGCGCTTTTTTTCTTTGATGTTTCATGGTGAAAACAGCACACGCAAACAACTCAATAGCATCGCTCACACCGCTATTAATCAGCAAGCCCCAGTTTCCACACACGGTATGCAAGAAGGTCTGCGATTATTGGAGACCTTGGATTTCCGTGAAAAAATTTCCAAGATCACTCAACCAACACTGCTTATGCATGGCGAACAGGATGTCATTATCCCTGTGCAAGCCAGTGCTTTGCTTGCCAAAGAAATTCCGCATAGCACACTACATCGTTTTGAACAGTGCGGTCACGCACCATTCTTAACTCAAACTAAAACATTTCACTGCCTTTTGGAGTCATGGTGTCACACGATTTAAAAACTTCTCATATTCATCGTCCGCATGTAAAACGTGCTTTTTCAAGTGCTGCAGAAACATACGATCATCATGCCGTATTACAGCGTGAAATTGGTAATCGTCTTGTCGCACACTTGGATTTTACCAAAATCGATCCCAAACGTATTCTCGATATTGGTTGTGGCACGGGTTATGTCACACGTTTATTAACCCAAAAGTTCAAAAAATCACATGTTACAGGCCTCGATTTATCCGAGCCTATGGTGCAACACACGCGCAAACAACATGGCATGCGCCTTCCTTGGCATGGCAAACGCCACCATTGTGCTGCCGATGCCTGTGCTTTGCCTTTTGCTGATGCGTCCTTTGATTTGGTAACCTCGAATTTAGCCATGCAATGGGTTGCTAATCCAGGTGACATGCTTCTAGAAATGCGCCGTGTTCTTGCACCTGGTGGTTTGATGTTATTTGCCACCTTTGGCCGCCGAACGCTGGCTGAGTTACGCCAATCATTGGCTGAGCTAGCCGCAAATAACGAAAAGCGAAAAGCAGGGCATGTTTTACCGTTTCCCGATGTCATGTCTTTGGGTGATGAGCTAAACAAACTGCCCATTGAATTACCTGTGATTGATAGCGACCTATTCACCCTAACTTATCCCAATGTCATGGCTCTAGTGCGTGAACTGAAAGGTTTAGGGGCATCATCAAGCGCAATTTCAGGGCGTTCTGGCGGACTCTATGGTCGTCGTCTATTAAAAGAGTTGGATGCTAGCTATGGCGAGACACATCGCATGCCAGATGGGCAGATTCGCGCCACCTTTGAAGCTCTATATGCCCAAGCATGGTATAAAGATTCCCCTTATCAACCAAAGGGAAACATTATCCCTATCGAGCTGCAATAGTACCATGTCAAAGGCAGTTTTCATCACCGCAACAGATACCGATGCTGGCAAAACTTGGCTAAGCAAACATCTCATTCAAGCCCTTCTTAAGCAAAGGGAAAGTGCTAAGGCTATCAAGCCCATTGCCTGCGGTTTGAATACTAATGGTGATAATGAGGATGTAAGGATTTTGCTCGAAGCTCAAGGCTTAGCGTATGCATCCGACATTAACTGTTACAGCTTTTATAAACCTGCCGCCCCTTCCATTGCAGCGCATGCGGAAGGGAAAAGTATCGACCCTAGCGCCTTAAAAGCGTGGTGCTTCGAGCAGCTTGAAAAAAACAAGCTCTGCCTTATTGAAGCAATTGGCGGACTGATGGTTCCCATCACGCCAAACTACCTTGTCTCTGACTGGTTATCAGATATGCCTGACTTACCAGTGATACTTGTGATCGGTGCAAAGCTAGGCTGCATCAACCATGCACTGCTTTCATTATCTCATCTAAGAAATATAGGACGAGATCCAGCATGGATTATTATCAACAACAGCGATGGCACTCAAAATACAGGTGTTATTAAAGAGGCACTGCTCCCTCATATTCAAAGCTCTTCAAGCATTCTTGAATGCGATTATCAGCAGCCTGAAAATTTATTGCCCCTAGTACTTTACCTACAAGAAATTTTACACAAGAGTATTTAGCCCACATTATTCACAAATACTATCGCGCCCTTACTTGCTGCTTTATTCGCAATCATCACGACGATTTATGAATAATGCGGGTAGCTTATTTGATATTTATGTGCTCTTGAATGTCTTTGAGTTGTAACTATTCAGCATAGTTACAAATGAGAAGTAACGGTTCAGATTATCTCTGT